>CAMAXB010000250.1 GCA_945862035.1 Opitutus sp. GAS368 | reverse complement strand
GTCACGAGCCCGCAGGCGTTCGGCATGGTGCGCGATCTGGGCCTCAAGGTCCTCATGCCGCACCGCACGTTTGCCACGGTCGACCACATCGTGCCGACCGACCAGGTGGTTGAGCCGTACCACGATCCGCTGGCCCAGGCCATGATGGATGAATTGCGCAAGAACTGCGCGGATTTTGGCATCACCTTCTTTGATCGCGCGACGGGCAAGCAGGGCATCGTGCACATCGTCGGCCCCGAGCAGGGCATCACCCAGCCGGGCACCACGATCGCCTGCGGCGATTCGCACACGTCGACCCACGGCGCGTTCGGCGCGATCGCCTTCGGCATTGGTACGAGTCAGGTGCGCGACGTGCTCGCCACGCAGACGATGGCGCTGGGCGCCCTCAAGGTCCGCCGCATCGAGGTCAACGGCAAGCTGCCGGCCGGCGTCTACGCCAAGGACGTCATTCTGCACATCATCCGCACGCTGGGCGTCAATGGCGGCACCGGCTTCGCCTACGAGTATGCGGGCAGCGTGTTCGACGGCTTCTCCATGGAGGAGCGCATGACGGTCTGCAACATGTCGATCGAGGGCGGCGCCCGCGCCGGCTACGTCAACCCCGACGAGACCACCTTCGCCTACCTCAAGGGCCGGCCCTACTCGCCCAAGGACGCCGCGTGGGACGCGGCGGTCACACGCTGGAAGTCCTTCGCCTCCGATGCGGGCTGTCACTACGACGATGTGGTCCGCATCAACGCGGCCGACATCGCCCCCACGGTCACCTGGGGCATCAATCCCGGCCAGGGCATCTCCATCACCGAGAACATCCCCAGCCCGGAGACCGCGACGTCCGCGGACGACAAGGCCGGCATCATCGAGGCGCTCGCCTACATGAAGCTGCCCGCCGGTGCGCCGATCAAGGGCACGAAGATCAACGTCGCCTTCATTGGCTCCTGCACCAACGGCCGCCTCTCGGACTTTCAGGAGGTCGCCAAGTACCTCAAGGGCCGCAAGGTCGCCCCGGGCATCAAGGCCATCGCTGTCCCCGGTTCACAGATCGTCGGGCTCCAGTGCGAGAAGCTCGGTCTCGACAAGATCCTCGTCGAGGCGGGCTTCGAGTGGCGCGCCGCCGGCTGCTCGATGTGCCTCGCGATGAATCCCGACAAGCTCATTGGCGACCAGCTCTGCGCATCGTCCTCCAACCGCAACTTCAAGGGCCGCCAGGGCTCCACCACGGGCCGCACGATCCTCATGAGCCCCGTCATGGTCGCCGCCGCCGCCGTCACCGGCTCGATCGCCGACGCCCGCGAGGTCTTCGCGGTGACCAATAACTGAAGCCAAAGTAGCGAGTAGCGAGCATCACGCCATTCGCCGCCTCCGACCTACTCGCTCCTCACTACCCGCTACTCACTCCCCTCCCATTCCCATGGCTCTCGCTAAAATCACCTTCGTTTCCGGCCGCGCTGTTCAGGTCCCCGGCAATGACATCGACACCGACCGCATCATCCCCGCGCGCTTCATGAAGTGCGTCACTTTCGACGGTCTGGGCGAATTCTTGTTTTACGACGTCCGCAAGAATCTCGACGGCACCGAAAAGCCGCACCCGCTGAACGAAGCGCGTTTCAAGGGCGCGACCATCCTGCTCTCTGGCGCCAACTTCGGTTGCGGCTCCTCCCGTGAGCACGCCCCCCAAGCGATCGCCAAGTACGGGTTCAGGGCGGTCATCGCCGAGAATTTTGCCGAGATCTTCTTCGGCAACAGCACGACGCTCGGCATCCCGTGCGTGACCGCTGCCCGCGAGGACATCGCCAAGATCGCCGCCTTCGTGGAGTCCAATCCGCAGGCCGAGGTCGTGATCGACTTGGTCAAGCTCGAGGCCCGCTTCGGCGGACACTCGGTCAAGATCGCCCAGCGCGAGAGCGCCCGCGATGCGCTGGTCAATGGCCGCTGGGACGCCATCGGCGAGCTCCTCGACGGCATCCCGTCGGTAAAGGCTACGGCGACCACCCTGCCTTACCTCGCCGCCTGAACCGGATTTCGAGACAACGATTTGTTGACACGATGCCGGCCCAAGGTGGCGCGTGTTGCCCTCAACGCGCGGTTTCGAGTGTCTCTCGGTCTCAATCCGCCGCGTTGAGGGCAACGCGGCCCACCTGCTTGGGCCGCCTCTGGCTGCAATCGGGCCGGTTTCAGGCATCGGGACAGGCGTGCGGACCTGCCCTTAAAATTTGACGACGCGCGGGAAACCGCGCCTCTTGTCATTTTAACTGATCCTTTTCGCCGGCTCCACGTCACACTCGGACTCCCCTTTTCTATGTTCTTCGCCCTGATCGACGTTCTCAAAGGTGCCGACATTCTCATTTATCCGCTCGGGCTCTGCTCGGTCGTGATGGTCTTCATCATCTGCGAGCGCTCGTTCGCGTTGCGCAAGATCGCCGTTCTCCCTCAGGACCTCGTCGACGCGATCGTCGACGGCAAGCCGATCACCGGGGGCAAGCACTCGGTCCTCGCCCGCATCGTGGAATACGCCGAGCGCCACCCGGGCGACGAGGGCGCGGTCAAGGCCTTTGCCCGCCTCGAGCTCAATCGCATGGAGCGCGGGCTGCCCTACCTCGACATCATTTACGCCGCCGCGCCCCTGATCGGCCTCACCGGCACCGTCTGGTCCCTGCTCCGCGTCTTCTCGGCCATCTCCGGAGAGACCGGTCTGCCCGATCCCGTGCAATTCACCAGTGGCGTGGCGCTGGCCCTCTCGGCCACGCTGATCGGTCTCGCCATTGCGGTGCCGGCCCTCGTTGGCGGCGGCTATCTGCAGCGCAAGGTCGAGGGCTACGCGGCCCAGCTCGACGTGCTGCTCGAGCGCATTCTGGGCCGGACCAACAAGTCGGCGTCATGAGCGTTTTGTACCAACGGCGTCGCAAGCGTCCGGAGATGAACCTCCTGGCGCTGATCGACGTGCTCGTGATGCTGATTTTCTTTGCCTTCGTCACGATGCAGTTCCGCTCGGCGGCCACGCTGAATATCACGCTCCCGCGCGTGGAAACGGCGGGTAAGAACGAGTTCAAGGGCACGGTCACGATCGGCATCGATAAGGACGGGGTCATCAGCTTCAACGGCCGCACGACCAACGAGACCGAACTGCTCGACCTGCTGCGCGAGGTGCGGAACATCGACCGCGATATCCCGGTGCTGATCCGCGCCGACGAGACTACCCCGCTCAAGACCCTGGCCTTCGTGATGGATTCCTGCCGCAAGTCCGGCCTGAACAAGTTCAGCCTGCAAAGCAGGTGATTGTGGAAAAGTAGCGAGTAGTGAGTAGCGAGTAGCGAGCATTTTGCACGGCGGATGCTGGATTGGCTTTCGACTGTTTTCTCCTCGCTACCCGCTACTCGCTACTCGCTACTTCAGCCCCATGAAGATCGTCATCTCGGGCGTCACGCGCGGCTTGGGCCGGGCCTTGGCGGAGGAGTTCATCCGGATGGGCCACACCGTCGCCGGCTGCGGCCGGGGCGCGGAGGGCATCATCGATCTCCGCTTCGCCTATGGCGCGCCGCACAGCTTTGACGTGGCGGACGTCGCCGATCCCGTGAAGGTCGGCATCTGGGCGGCTAAGGTGCTGGGTTTTGGCGAGGCGCCTGATCTCCTGATCAATAACGCGGCCATCATGAACCGGCCCGCGCCCCTCTGGCAGGTGCCGCCCGAGGAGGCCAAGCGCCTGATCGACATCAACGTGACGGGCACGATCAACGTGATTCGGGAATTCGTTCCGCCGATGGTGGCGGCACGCAAAGGTGTGATCATCAATCTCAGCTCCGGCTGGGGCCGGAGCGTCTCACCCGAGGTCGCGCCCTACTGCGCGAGCAAGTGGGCGATTGAGGGCCTGACGAAGGCCTTGGCTGAGGAATTGCCCAAGGGCATGGCGGCCATCCCCCTGAACCCGGGTGTCATCGACACCGACATGCTGCGCATCGCCTGGGCCGATGGAGCGAGCGCCCACCGCAAGGCCGATGAATGGGCCAAGGTGGCAGCGCCCTACATCCTCAAACTCGGACCGGCCGAAAATGGGCGCAGCGTGACCGTCCGCGGCTTCGACGACTGAACCACGCTTCGACCGGAGGAAGCGGAGACGGGCAGGAGGCAGGACCGAAGGATCTTCACCCGAGGGACGCAAAGATCGCGAAGTCGAGGCCAGGCTCGAACTCGGCGCCGTTGGCGCCCCTTGTGCAAGATCTCTCTCTCCGTTCTCTCCGTTCCCTCCTGTAAAACGAAAACGCGTCTAGCGCTGCAGCGCCCGCAGCGCCGCCTCGATCGCCGCCGGATCGCGCAGTGCATGGGCGGGGACCGGGAATTCGGCATCGAAGACGTGGAGCTTGTCCGGCGTCTCGACCGTGACCTTGGACTCGTCGATCTGCCCATCCGCTCGTTGCACGGCCGCAAGATTGAGCCCGAGGTGCGTCGCGAGAAAGCGGTACACGGCGGTCCGCTTGGACGGACCGTAGTCATGGCCCTCCTCCGGTAGGTGCACGTTCCCGACGTTGTTCGGCGCTTCGTGATAGCCATAGATGTGCCGGATGAAGGGATGCTCGACCACCGGGGTGTTGAGCGTCCAGTCCTTGCCGATCGAAACCAGCAGCTGTGGTCGAGGAGCCGCGAGTGCCGCAATCATGGCATTGCT
>CAMAXB010000249.1 GCA_945862035.1 Opitutus sp. GAS368 | reverse complement strand
GCGCCACTGCTCGATGTCCTTGCCCATGGGGATATCCTCGGGCTCCCAGTGGTTGGCCTTCATCTTCCGATACAAGTCATAGGCCCACTGGTACTTAAGCGGGAGGAGGTTGAAGCACATGGTCTCGCGACCGTTGATGACCTTCTTGGCGGTGAAGGCGGCCTCGGCCTTCTCCTGATCGAGAACGAAAGTCTTGGCGCCGACTTGAAATGTTTTCTGCATGGAGCGGGGTGGCTGGAGGGAAAGAGGGGAGGTTAAGGCAAATGGAAAGCGAAAGAGAGAAATGGCTGAGGGCCGGGGAGGACGTTTCTGCCGCAAAAGCGCCCCACGCGATCAAAAGTTACTCGAAACTTACTGACGAGTTATCGACCACTACAGGTAGTGGTCTGCCTCCCGACAGGCCACTACCTATGGGAATCGTCCTGTTTTCCGTCAAATGATTTTAGACATTAAGTCCGTGATTTTTGTATAATTTTCGCCTTGCCGCGCTCCCCCGCTCGACGGCCGAGGGCAGCCGGCCGGACGGGGGGATGCGGCCGGGGGGGGGCCGGAGCCGCGGGGATGTCCGGGGCGGACGGATACGACCGGTCCGGGCCCAGCGGATACGAGCCGGGATCGGTCAGGGATTTGCCTTCCGCTTGCATCGGAGGTTTCCCGATGCGTAGTGAGGCGCCGGTTACGCGGATCGGCAATCAGAGCGTCGCTTTTCGCTCGAAAACAGGCGGTTTTGCATCCGCGGGCGGGATACGGAGCGACGTGACTTTATGTATTCGAATTTCGGGTACGAATAATGCGTCGCGCAGTGGGGGCGCAAAAAAGGCGACCGTCTTCCGACGGTCGCCTTGTTGCGGTCTCGGGACCGTGGATACCTTAGAACAGCAGCTTGGCGCCGAACTGAATGCGCCAACGGGACATACCGTTATCGATATTGAAGCCGGTCGGACCCGCGGCGCCCGCGGTGTAGGACGGACGGATCCGGCCATCGGCTCCGTAGGAGGTCGCGCTCGTCAGCGTGCGCGTACGATAAACGCCGTTTGAGAGGTTGGGGGCGATCTCCATGTAACCGAAGGTGCTTTCGCTGAGGAAGGACCCGAAGTTGATGAAGTCCATGAACAGCTGGACTTTGATCGGGCCCCTCACTGGTATGTCCTGGACGAACTTAAGGTCCAAGCGGTTCGACCATGGCTCGGTGAAGGCGTTCTTCGGGGCGATGCCGCCGGCGTAAGGGGCAAGCTCGCTGCCCGCGACGTAGGCGAGGAAGGCGTCGCGCTGCTCGACGGTCATACCGGAGAAGTCGAAACGGGCGTCGCTGGCTCCGCTCGGCACGGCCACGCGGTCATTGAAGGTGACACCGTCATTGTTGAGATCGCCCGCGAAGACCCAGCTGTAGGGATTGCCGGTGCGGCCCTCGTAGTAGAGGGAGGCGGTCGTGCGCCAGTCCTTGAAGAACTCAAACTGGCGGGTGAGCGTCAGCTGCACGCGGTCCTTGATCTCGAAGTCGGCCGTGCCCTTTTCCACCGTGTTCTGGTTGAACGTGGCATTGCGGAACCACTGGCCGCCGGCGGTCGTCTGACCGATCGACTGGGCCTCGGTGGCCTTGCCGCGGCTGTAGGAGAGATCGAAGCCCCACTTGTCCTTGACGGGACGGCTCCACTGGAAGGTGGCGTAGGTCGACTCACCGACCGACTTGTTCTGGACCCGGATCAGGGCGGTGTAGCCGGCGAACTTGGCATTGGCGAGGGTACCCGGATTGCCCGCGAAGCGCTGGCGACCATCAGCGCCGACGGTGGTCGGGCGAAGGTTCTCGTTGGTCACGAAGAGCGCCTGATCGACGATGCTGTGCACGACCTCCAAGGTGATCGAGGAGTCAAGGAAGCTGAGGCGGTGATCGACGGCGAGGTTGGCACGCCAAGACTGCGGAAGCTCGACGCCATCATCGACCCAGTTGACTTCACGGCGCAGGGTCGGGTTGTCGGTACCCGTGCCGATCGGATTGGCGGGATCGAAGTTGGAGCGGAGATAGTCCGTGAGGTTGCCGGGCAGCTGGCCTTGGCGGGAATCCTGGGTGAAGCCGCCGACGCCGGTCTGGCCGTAGGAGTTCGAGAAGATCACCCACGGGGCGCGACCGAAGAAGTGGCCGACGCCACCGCGAACCTGCGTCCGACGGTCGTCATTCACCGCGTAGTTGAAGCCAACGCGAGGGGAGATGCTATTGGTCCCGTCGACCGTGCCGTCGTTACGGAAGCCGGTCGTGGCCAGGAAAGCATTATTGAGCGCAGGATCGATGCCGCTTTCGACAAATTCGTAGCGAAGACCGCCCGTGATCGCAAGCCGGGGACCCACGTTCCAATTGGCTTGGGCGAAGACGCCGGTCGTAGCCATCTCCGAGATATCGGCGACAGGACGAACTTTGGGGTCGTAGGAGTTTCGGGTGATGATCGCATTGCTGTCGGCGAGAAAGTCGGTGAGGGTCCGGTACGCGACCAAACCATAGGAACCTTGGCGGAACAGGTTGTAGAAATCGGTCTGCTCGCGTTCAAAGCCCGCGGAGAAGACGAAGTTCTTCCAGAAGTAATCGCCGGTGAGGCCCATCTGCTGACTCTCGACCCCGATGACATTACCGTGGCGGAACTGCTCGGTGCCGGCGATGTAGGATCCGTTGGTCACGGTGGCGCCGTTGACCAAGTCGGTGCCGGTCAGGCCGGCGATCAGGATCAAGGGTGCGACGGTGTTAACCGGCGTAAGTTGGTCCTGCTTGGTGGTCGAGAACTTCGCCTCCGTCTTGAAGTTGGGCGACCACTGGCTGCTCAGCTGGCCGGCCCAGGTGGTTTCCTCGCGCGTCTGCGCATAGAAGTGACCATCCGAGGAGGTGACGATACCGCCGGAGATCGTGTTGATGTTAGCGGTGTTGTTGGCGAAATTTCCGAACTGGGGAACCTCGCCCTCGGTCGCGGTGTAGCGAACGGAGAGACGGTGCTCGTTGTTGATCTGCCAGTCGACCTTGGCGTTGATCTTTTCATCGGACGAAGCGTTGGCCGTCTGGCCGGTGACCGGAGAGCCCCAGTTGATCGTGCGGCCCGCGGCCTGCGAGATCTGGCCCAGCCGGCTCAGGATGGCGGTCTCGGACGGCGTGCTGAAGCGGCCATCGCGGCCGGCGATGATCGACTCGAACTCCTCGTAGGCGACAAAGAAGAAGAGCTTGTCCTTGATGATCGGGCCACCGAGCGTGGCGCCGTAGGTCGTACGTTCCAGGCTCGGGTTGACCTTGCGGCCGAGATTCACGAGATCGCGAGGGTTATAACCCTGCAGCTGGACGCCGGCGAACTCGTCGCCACGGAAGTAGCTGTAGAGGGAACCCTTGAAAGTGTTCGTGCCGCTCTTGGTCACGGCATTAATGGACGCACCCGTGAAGCCAGCCTGGCGGACGTCATAGGGGGAGATCTGAACGGATAGCTGCTCGAGCGTGTCGAGGGAGAGCGGATTGAAGAAGGAGGCGAGACCCGTGCCGTTCAGGCCGAAGAGATCGTTGATCCGGGAGCCGTCGATCTGGATCGAGTTGAACCGGTTGTTCTGGCCAACCGCGGTGATCTGGGACTCTTCGCGATCACCGAAGGTCTCGCGCAGGGTGACCAGGGGCGAGGCGCTGACCATGTCGGCCAGAGAACGTTCGGAGGATGGCTTGCCGGCGAGGCGCTCGGAATCAAGAAGGGTGCCGGAGCCGGTGGCGTTGCCATCGAGGTCGGCGCGCGAGGCGCTGGCGACGAAACGCTCGAGGACCACGATATCCGACTTGATCACGAGGGGAACCTCGATGTCCGTGCCGAGGACGGTCATGAGATCGGTGATGGGCTCGATCTGTTCAGTCCCCGCGGTGGCGGTGACATTGAACGGGCCGCCAACCGGAAGGCCGCGGAAATTAAAACGGCCCTGGCTGTTAGAGACGGCGCGGAAAGTCGCGTTGGTCGGAGTGTAGACGGCGGTGATTTCCGCGCCAGCGAAGGGCTGCCCGTCGGCTGTGCGGACGTAACCCGTGATGCCCGCTGAAACGAGCTGGGCTTGGAGGCTGGCCGGCAGCAACAGGGCGAACGCCACGGTCGCTACGAGAACCAAACGTTGAAGGAATGATGTTTGCATGGTGCGGTAGGTCTGGGCTGATGATCGAGATGACGGTCGAAACCGTTTGTCCGAAAGGAAGGAAGCACACTCCGTGCCCCGGGCGAGTCAAGCGAACACACCCCTCGTTCCCCGCTCCTTCGCGGTTGTTTTCTATCCCGTAACAATGCTGCGGATGAAAATGCCTTTCAATCACCCGCGCCCTCTGCTGAATCGCGACCAAGCATGACGCCCTCGCCGGTTCGTCCGACTTCCACTCACCTGATTCCATGGATCGTGGCGGTCGGCTTCGCGGTCCTCACCGCGGTGACTTACCGCCATCCCGTTGCGTCGCCCTTCCTCTTTGACGACCATCCGGCGATCGTGGCGAATCCTTCGATCAGGGACCTTGGTGATCTTGGAGCCGTACTGTGGCCGAGCCTGCCCGGCGGCGTAACGACGAGCGGCCGGCCGATCGGCAACCTGAGTTTCGCAATCGATTATGCACTCTGGGGCTTGGACCCCGGAGCGTTCCGGCTGACCAATCAGGTGATTCTTTGTCTTTC
>CAMAXB010000248.1 GCA_945862035.1 Opitutus sp. GAS368 | reverse complement strand
CGAGGGCAGCAGCCCGGCGCCGCCGTCGCGAACCGGGATGGCGAAGGACGAGTTGTCCTGCTGACAGGCGACCACGTGATAGGGAAAGTCCGCCGTAGTCTCCACGCGGTAGGGCTGCGCCGTGGAATAGAGCTGGTGCGACCAGGTCGCGCCGCCGTTGAAGGTGACCTCCCCGCCCCCGTCGTCGGCGACGATCATGCGCTGCGGGTCCTCCGGCGCGATCCACAGGTCGTGATGGTCGGCGTGATGGGTGTTGAGGATGGTGTAGCTGGCGCCGGCATCCGTCGACTTCGCGAGCATGAAGTTGAGGATATAAACCGTGTCCCGGTCCTTGGGATCAGCCTGCACGCGATTGAAATAAAACGCCCGCTGCCAGAGATCGCGATGGTTATTGGCGAGGGTCCAGGTGGCGCCTGCGTCGTCTGACCGGAAGAGTCCGCCCGCCTGTGCCTCAACCACCGCGAACAGGCGATTGGAGTCCGCGGGAGAGACGGTCACGCCGATCTTGCCCAGCACACCCGTCGGAAAACCGGGACGGCTGGAGAGCTCGGTCCAGGTGGACCCGGCGTCGGTCGACTTGAAGAGCCCGGAACCCGGACCGCCGCTCCAGAGTTTCCACGGGATGCGATAGGTCTGCCACAAGGAGGCGTAAAGGACATCCGGGTTGTTGGCATCCATCGCCAAGTCGACCGCGCCCGTTCGATCGTCCCGGAACAGGACCTGCTCCCAGGACGCGCCGCCATCGCGCGAGCGGTAGACGCCGCGTTCCGGATTGGGCTGGGTGGTGTCGCCGAGCACGGCGGCGTACACGAGGTCAGGCTTCGTAGGATGAACGCGAAGGCGGGCGATGACCTGCGAGCGTTCGAGGCCGATTCGTTTCCAGGTCGCTCCGCCATCGATGCTCTTGTAGGCGCCGTCGCCCTGCATGACGTTCCCGCGCAGCTGGCTCTCACCCATGCCGAGGTAGACCGTGTCGGGCTGTGACGGGGCGATGGCGACCGCGCCGACGGACGAACTGCCGATCTGCCCATCCGTGACGGGCGCCCAGTGCATGCCGCCATCGGTGGTTTTCCAGAGCCCGCCGCCGGTCGCGCCGAAATAGTATTCAAGCGGACGGGACGGCGAGCCGGCGACGGCGATGGAACGTCCCCCGCGCATCGGGCCGAGGTTGCGCCAGGCGAGGCCGGTGAGGTCCGGTGCAGTGGCTGCGGGGGCGGGCGCCGCACTCATGCCACCTTGGGCGCGCACGGCGGAGTCGGGAACGAGGACGGAGCCAAGGAGCGCAGCGACGGGAAGGAGCAGAGGCGATTTCATCGGAGGAGGGACGATTGGGCTGAAGCGACACTGAACCCGGACACGGAAACGAGGCCCGCTCAGCGGGTCGCGGCAGGATCGCGGAAGGCGGGGCGCCCGACCGGATCGAGGACCCGGCCCGGAAGGGCCTGGGTGCGGTTGCCCTGATCGACGACGGCCACGCCATTCACGAAGACGTGATCGATGCCACTCGGATAGACGCTGGGCTCAGCGACCGTCGTGTTGTCGCGCAGGTTGGCGAGGTCGATGACCACGATATCGGCGCGCCCCCCGGCGACGAGGCGCCCGCGGTCGGGTAAATTGAGAATCTCGGCCGCGAGCGACGTGCTCTTGCGGATGGCCTCCTCCAGCGAGTCCACCTTGCGCTCCTGACTGTAGTAGGCGATGCGTTGGGGGTAGGTGCCGAAGTGGCGGCGGTTCGTACCGATGTACTTGCGCGGCCCGACCGCCTCCTCCGGGAGGACGATCGATCCATCGGTGCAGGTCGAGGTCCAGGACTGGGCGTAGTAGACCTCCAGGTCTGCCTGATCGAGGCTGAGCGCGCGCATCTTGGCGCCGCCCGGGAGCCGGGGATTGCCCTCCAGCTGCAGGGCAATCGCCATCTCGATGAGGGAAAGTTTACGCCGCTCCATGAGGGCCGCGAGGGTTTGGCCGACGTACGAGGCCTCGGGGTATTCAAGCACCACGACATTCTCGGCCCCGCCCTTCAAGGCCACCTGATGGGCCACATCCCGCTCCAAGTCGCCGGCCTTGGCGGTGTCCTCCATGATCGAGCGGAAAGCCGCGCGGTAATCGAAATCCTCCGGGGTCGGTCCGGACGGGGGCTCGCCCAGCGCCCATGGGGGAATCATGATGAAATTACCGTCCGACCCCGTGCTGTTGAAGGCATACAGATCCATGTAGAGCTTCGCTCCCCGGTCGCGCGCCGCCTGCAGGTAGGCGACCCACTTGGCCGCCTCTCCGCGGTAGCCGGGCCCCCACCCCTTCATGTGCGTGATGACCGTGGTCACGCCGGTCTCCTCGGCCACGCGGACCGTTTCCGCCAACGCGTCCTCCAAAGTCGGCGGCTTGATGTCCCGATGCACGCTCGGCTTGTACCACATCGGGGAGATCCCCTGGCTGCGCACGTGCGAGGTGTAGACCCCGCCGTAGGGCGCGAGTACGCGGGCGAGATCGACCAGTTCGTCCGCGGTCGAGTAGTGGCCGCTGAAATACTCCACGCCGAGGGTCAGGCCGAATGAGCCCTCAATCTCGAGTCCGCGCCGGAGGATGTCCTGCATTTTCCCGATCTCCTCGCGGGTGGCCGGGCGCGCCTGATCCTCGCCCATGACCATCGCCCGGAGCGTGTTGTGGCCGTTGAAGAGGGCGACATTCAGACCGATGCCATTGTCTTCATAGAACTTCCGCTGCTCGACGAGGGAGTTGGGCTGGCGGCCGTCGGGATTGATGGCCGAAGAGGTGATTCCCTGGGCGAGCATGTTCTGCGCCGCGCGGCGCCGGGGGTCGGGGGAGTTCAAGCCGGACGGGCCATCCAGGTGTCCGTGCAGATCGATAAAGCCCGGAGCAACGATACGCCCGCGGACATCAATCTCCCGCTTGCCCCGCGAGCCGCTGAGATTGCCCACGGCGGCGATGCTGTCGCCCACCACGCCGACATCAGCGATGCGACGGCTGGCACCCGTACCATCGACGACCGTGCCGTAACGCAAAATGAGGTCGAATTCACGAGCCGGGACCGCAGTCACCAGCGAAAGAGCAAGGAGCGAGGCCGGGAGTAATTTCATGGGGGCGAGGGGTTAACCTGAGGCGAGGACTTGGCTCAAGTAAGCAGGCTCCGTGCCTGCACTGCATATTGTATACAATCCGATTGTTTGGGGCTTTCTTGCAAGCCTACAAATTCCGCTCTTCGTCTCTTCTGCCCCAGCCAAGGAAACGCCGTGACCGCCATCCCCTCCCTCGTCGAACTCGACCCTTCCCAGGCTTCGTCGGTCCCCCAAGCTATGCCGACCCGGCTCTATGGCCTGATCAAGCACCGGGTGCTGACCGGCCAGTTGAAGCCGGGCGTCCGCATCATCGAAACGGAGCTGAGCGCGGAATTCAGCGTGTCCCGGACTCCGCTGCGCGAGGCCCTCAACCGGTTGGCTCACGAGGGCCTGCTGGTGCTCAATCCCTACAAGGGCTACTCGGTCACCCCGCTTTCGATCGCCCACTTTCGCGAATTGTGTGAGTTGCGCCGCATTCTCGAGCCCGAGGCCGCCGCCCTGGCCGCCGCGCGCGCCACCGCCGAAGACATCGCCAGCCTGCGCTCTCATGCGGTTCTGAGCTACACGCCCAAGAACCCAAACAGCTACGGCGACTATCTCCGGGCCAACGGCAGTTTCCATCTCGCGCTGGTCCGCAGCACGCGCAACCGGATGCTCGAGGGCATGGTGATGTCCGCCCTCGATCGCCACCAGCGTCCCTGCTACCTCGGCCTCGATGTAGGCATCGACAGCGAGACGTCGACGCAGGAGCACTTCCAGATCATCACCGCCGTCGAGCAGCGCGCGGTCGACACCGCGCGCCGCCTCATGGCCGCCCACATCGGCAATGCCGAGGAGCGGATCAGCGCCTCCCTGCGCGCCGCGGGCTATGCGTAGGGCGGAGAGGACGGAGATGAGAAGTCAGGACGGAACACCCACTCCGGGTGGCTGAAGTAGCTGGTGGGGCCGCCAACCGCCAGCACGAGGTCGTCGTACCCAAGTTCGGCCCGCTCGTGGGTGACCTGCTTGGCGCTGAAGTCGATGCCGGTGACCTCGGCCCGGATCACAGCCAGGTCGCGCTTATCCCGCCGGATCCCGCGAATCGGCTGGGCGATGTCAGGCGCCGCGATCCCGGCGGTGGCGACCTGGCCAAGCAGGGGTTGGAAGACGTGATGATTCTGCCGGTCGGTCACCGTGATCTGCGCCAGCCCTTCCGGGAAACTCCGGCAGAAGGGCCTAGCCGCCAACTCCGCCGCCGAGCACCACGATGCAGGGTTTGGTCGTGGTGGCGGCGGGCGACATGCTCCCAGCATAGCGATGCCGGACCCGTTGCACTGCCGCGCTCGCGGGGCGGAACCCTGGACCCGGGCCCGGGAAATATTCCCTTCCGCCCCGCGCCCCGCCCCCCTAGCCTTCTGCCCTACCATGCAGACACCCGCCAACATCCAACTGATCGGCAGCGAGGTCGCGATCGTCTGGAGCGACGGCCGGGAAACCTACTTTCCAGCCGAGCGCCTCCGCGCCGCCTCGCCCAGCGCCGAGAACCAGGGCGAACGTGACATCTTCGGCCAGCACTACGGTGGCCAGGGCCCCAAGACGTTTCCC
>CAMAXB010000247.1 GCA_945862035.1 Opitutus sp. GAS368 | reverse complement strand
GCGTGGACCGGGGAATTCACGGCGTCGGCCGACAATGCTGAGCACGCCGGCTACCTCGCCGGAACGCAGACGCCCGACGGCGTCGTCCACCTGCTCTCGAGCCGCCTGCACTACCGCTTCAACCTGCCTTGGTTGCTCCAGCCCGCGCCTAGCACTCGCTAGTGCGCCTCCAAACCGGGTCATGCCGCTCCCTGTTACGTCCGGCTCTCAGCGCCTCGATTTTTAACGTGGCCTGAAATGGGCGTGGCCTGAAATGGGGTCATGCCGTTACATGTTACGTTGGGTGCTGAGAGTCCGGAAATGTAAAGTCTAGCGGCATGCCCCCTTCCGGGTCGCCGAAAAGCCCGATCAGGCCGGTCCGGCTTTCGTCAGGTCGAGTTCCATGAACACGAGCCACGTGCTCAACGCCGCGGGCATCTCGTAGTACGGCTCGATTTCGACAAAGCCCAGGCTGCGGTAGAGGCCCTGGGCCTCGAACTGGCCGGGACCGGTGTCCAGGCGCATGCGGGTAAACCCAGCGGCCCGCGCCTCGAGGATGAGGCGCTTCACCAACGCCCGGCCCAGCCCTTGGCCGTGGCAGGCGGGGTCGATGTAGAGACGCTTCATCTCGCAGATCCCCGGTCCGATCTCCCGCAGCGCAACACACCCGGCAGCCACGCCGCCGCAGAGCCCAAGCAGCAGATTCCCCTTGGGCGGCGCATACTTGCCCGGCAGGCCGGCCAGTTCCGCCTCGAACGCCCCCAGGTCGAAATAGCCATCCACATACTCGATCTCGTCGGCATAGCGCACGCGCGCCCAGGCGACGAAGTCGCGGATCAGCCGACGAATCTGGTCGAGTTCGGCCGGGGATCGCGGCTCCCGAATTTCAAGCAGGGACATGGTGGGCGGGAGGGAGGGGTTTGATCGGCCGGAGGCTAGCTGCGGCGCCGGAAGACCAGGAGAGTGTCCTTCGACTTTTGATCCAACGCCACGGGGTTGTTGAGATCGTAAGTGAAATCATACGAACCGACCAGTTCCAGGCCGGGGATTCGCCGGGTGGTCTTGAGGATCTGTTTGGCCGTATACGTCCGGAACTTGAGCACCTCGCGGAAGCGGCTGCGGCCGCGTGGTCCATGGATGACGGACTTCATTTCGCATTCATCGATTCTCAAAGCTTCGCTGTAGCGCACCGAATCGATTCGGACCGCGATCTTCGACTGTCCCCGGAATCCAACCCAATCCTCCGGTTCGGAGGACCGTCCACCGTCCGGGGTCAACTGCAGGCCCAGGATGAAGACGCCCCCGGGAACCAGTGATTCACTGACACTCGTTAGAAAACTCTGTGCGCACTCCTCCGAGAGGAGGTGCTGGAAGCTGCTGATCAGACTGTAGGCGAGGTTGACCTTCACCGGCGGCCGGAAGAACTGCATGTCCGCGATTCGGATGTCGGAAGCGCTCGCGAACCGGCTGAGTCGGCGAATGCAGTACTCGGATGATCGGACGTCGAGGTCGCATCCGTAGGTGCTGATCCCGCACCGCGCAAACTCAGCCAGGAGTCGGCCGGTTCCGGCCGCCGGCTCATAAACCCGCCGCAGCGGCTGCGGGCTGAAACGATGGTAGCAGTCCAGCAGGAAAAAAAATTCCTGCGCGGTCCACCCTCCAAACACGGCATCATAATACGTTGGCCGGGAGTAAAGAGAACGCGGGTTGGTCATTCCGAAACTCGGGGGTGCTCATTCCCCAAGTGCAATGGAAATGGGTTGTCGGTGAAAGGCGGCCGCTCGGAAACGGGTCCGGCCGGTTTTTGCTGCCCTTGAAGTGGTTCGAGACCCGACTGAGAAAAACAACAAAACTCGGCCAGACCCCTCGGATCGGCGCGACCCGTATTCTCTGCGCCCTCCTTTCCCCTCCGCGCCCTGTGTGTTCCAATCCTCACCGATCGAAGTCTCCCGCGCTTTGCTGTCAGCGCGTCCTGAGAAGGGGCGGAGCGCTCCGTTCCAAGGGGTCCTCCACTCCTAGGGGGTCAGCCAACCACCTTGCCACGTTGATTGGGGGTCGCTGGACTACGCAGGCAGATGGCGCATGGGGTAAGGCCTGTCTTAAGGAACTCACGATGATCAATCTCTCCCAGACTTTTAAAAGCGGCCCGCAGGTGCAAACCGTGGTGACGGATCCTGGCGTAGCCTGGATCAAGGACACGTCGTGGGTGGTGGACGCGCCTCCCGACGATGCCGCGCGGCCCGAACCCGAAGCCACCTGGCCGAACTCCAGAGTGAGAACGGGCCTCTGTGGTGCAGTCAGTCCTCGAGCCATCGCCCTGCCAAGTGGCGGCTACCGTCTCTACTCTACGCAGATTCTTCCTCGCGCAGGAGCGGCCGCCGGAGCGGTCGATTATGGAAACGCGACGTCGAGAATCCTCAGCGCGTTCTCGGCCGACGGCGTCTCGTGGAGGCCGGAGGCTGGCGTCCGGCTTTCGGCCGCCAAAGGGGGCGCGGGTGAGTACCGGGTGGTGTCGTCCGAAGTGGTGCCGGTTCTGGACGGAAGCGGGCGCCTTCGCATGTATTATGAATGTGCCGCGGGGCCGCTGACGGTCCCGAACTCGATCCGATCGGCCATCTCCGAAGATGGTGGGCTGGAGTGGACGCCGGAACCTGGAGTCCGGTGGGCGAAGGGCGATGGCAATTACATGGCGCCGAGGATCCTCTTTCTCGCCGATGGACGCATCCGGCTGTACTGCTGCGAGCGTGGACGGGGGATAATCAGTGCCGTGTCGGAGGGTGACGGACTGAAATTCACCGAGGAGCCAGACGTGCGCATCGCCGCGGGTGGAAGCTTCGACACCCAGGTTGCATTCGCGCCTGAGATCATGCACCTCGCGGGGGGAGGGTATTTGGCGTACTACGCCGGTTACAGTGCCCCCAACCGGGCACAGATCCTCAGGGCCACTTCGGACGACGGCTTGGTCTGGCGGAAGGAACGTCATCCGGCGATCGCGCCCGACGGCACAGGCCTCGACGCGGCGAAATGCTCGGAGATGTGCATACTGCAACTCCCGGCCGCGATCGGGCGGGGGATTCGCTACCGTATCCTCTACGAAGGTTGCGACGGCACCGCTCCCGGGGAGCGTGGAGTCTGGCGGGTATTGGGCGCGACATCAGGCGTCTAGGGCGCCTCTCCGGAAACGGGGTCACCGCTCATTGTTACATTCTGTGCCGACGCCCTGAAAAGTGTAACAATGAGCGTTGGTGACCCCCTCAGATCGGCGCCCGTCGTCCCGCGCAAGCGGTTTTGCCCGTCGTGGCCCGGTCGGGAGCAGCCGATGCAACAAATGTTTCAACAATGCTGTTGATCAGTCCATTTGGATTGAGCAGCCTAGGGGTGTCGTCGGGCCGCTGGGACCGGCGCGCCGCCCCCGGAGAAACCTCAACCTGCGTGATCCCATGAAATGTCTGCCCGTCTTCCTGCTGTTTCTCGTCTCCTCCCTTGGGAGCCTTTCGGCCCAGACCTACGACCTCCTCATCCGTGGTGGCCGCCTGCTTGATGGCACGGGCACGCCGTGGCGCTACGCCGATGTCGCGATCAAGGGCGATCGCATCGTGGCGGTCGGACGGATCCCGGCCACGGCGACGGCCGCGCGGACTCTGGACGCGACCGGATTGTATGTGGCGCCAGGTTACATTGACCCTCACTCGCATGCGACCGACGCCCTCATGGTCGCGAGCCGGGCGGGGGTCCGCGCCCTCGCGCACCAAGGCATCACCACGGCCGTGATCAATCATGACGGCGGCGGGCCGACTGATCTGCCCCGGCAGTTCGCGACGCTGGTCGAGAACCAGCCCGGCGTGAACATTGTGCCCCTGATCGGCCACAACTCCGTGCGGATCGAGACGATGGCCTATGACGAGCGTGACCCCACGCGGGATGAGCTTGAGACCATGCGCCGAATCGTGCGGGCGGGTATGGAAGCGGGTTCATGGGGCCTGTCCGACGGACTTTTCTACCAGCCGGCCAATCACTCCAAGACGTCCGAGGTGATCGCGCTCGCCCAGGTGGCGGCGGAGTTCAACGGCCTCTATACCGCGCATGTCCGCGATGATGCGGACTACAATGTCGGCGCGGTGGGGGCGGTCGACGAGGTGATCGAGGTGGCGCGGGCGACCGGCAAGACCGCCATCGTCACCCACATCAAGACGATGGGCCCGCGGGCCGTGGGCATGTCCAAGCAGATGATCGAGAACATCGAGAAGGCGCGGGCCGAGGGTCTGGAGGTCTGGTCCGACCAGCACCCCTACCTGGCTTCGTCCTCATCGCTCATGGCCTACCTGGTTCCGCAATGGGCGCAGGACGGCGGTCCGACGGCGATCCTCGGCCGGCTCAACGACCCCGAAATGATCACCGGGGTCGAGGCCAACCTGCGCCGCCGCGGCGGCGCGGAGCACATTCAGTTGACCCAATATCCCAAGAACCCGGCCTTTGAGGGCCGCCGGCTGCTCGACATCGCGAAGGAGCGCAACGAGGACCCGACGGACACGGTCATGTTTCTCTTCAAGGACTCCGGCGGCCGGGTGCCGGTCGTGTCCTTCACGATCAATGAATACGACAGCGACGCCTTCATGAAGCAGGCGTGGAACATGACGGACACCGATGGCGGTGCGCCGGTCTTTGGCGAGGGCGTGCCGCATCCGCGCACGTATGGCGCCTTCCCCTACAAGATTGCGCGG
>CAMAXB010000246.1 GCA_945862035.1 Opitutus sp. GAS368 | reverse complement strand
TAGCTCAGCTCGCAAATGCCCGCGTGGCCCGTGCCGGCATTGTTCCAGCCATGCGAGCTTTCCTGTGCCAGTTCCTCCGTGACCTCAAAGACCTGCAGCTTCAGCTTCGGATCGAGACGCTTCAGCATTGCCGCAAGGTTGGCGGACATAACGCCGCTGCCGATCAGGGCGACATCCGGGTTTTCGACAAACGTGGAATACTTCATGACGGGGATCTCGCAAACTAGGTCAAAGAAGGGGTCAGGCAAGCGGCATGTGGGCGCGTGGCCTGTGGCTACGCTCCGCCGTCGGGAGGCGGGAGGCGGGAGACGGGAGACGGGAGACGGGAGGCGGGAGTCCGCATTCCGAATTCCGCAATCCGCAATCCGAATTCCGAACTCCGAACTCCTGACTCCTGACTCCGGTTTCCGTAATCACCAGCCTCAGCCGGCGACGACGGGATTGGTGAGCGTGCCGATCTGTTCGATCTCGACGGCGATGGTATCGCCGGCCTTGAGCCAGACCGGGGGCTTGCGGGCGAAACCCACACCCTCGGGGGTGCCGGTGAGGATTACGGTGCCGGCCGGAAGGGTTTTGTCTGCGCTGAGGAAGGCGATCGCCGTCGGCACGTCGAAGATCATGTCCGCGGTGGACGAGTCCTGCATGACGGTGCCATTGAGGATCGAGCGGATGCGCAGGGCATTCGGGTTCTTTAGTTCGTCGGGGGTGACGAGGACCGGCCCGAGCGGGCAGAAGGTGTCGAAGCTCTTGGCGTGGCAGAACTGTCCGCCGCCGAAGTCGCGCTGCCAGTCGCGGGCGCTGACGTCGTTGGCGCAAGTGTAGCCCAGGACGAAGTCGAGGGCGTTCTCGCGGGTGGCGTTGCGGCAGGTGCGACCGATGACGATGGCGAGTTCGGCCTCGTAGTCCGCCTTCTCGGTGGGCTGGGAGGCGGGCAGCGTGATCGGATCGCCGGGATTCTGTACGGCGCCGGGGAGCTTCATGAACCACATGGGACGCTCCGGTGGCGGCTTGCCGCTCTCGGCCGCGTGCTTTGCGTAGTTGAGGCCGATCCCGATGATCGTGGTCGGCGTGACGGGCGCGAGGCGCTTGCCGGGAACCACCGTGCGATCGGAGACGGAGAATTTGCCCAACAGATCGCCGACGATCTCGCGGGCGGAGCCATCGGGCTGCAGGGCGGCCCAGGCTGGGCCGGAAGGGGAAAGGTGGCGAAGAATCTTCATGGGGTAAGGTGCCCACGAAAAAGGGCCGCCAGCCCGGCTTTGTCGAGGCGCTTGTCCGCGAGGGCGATCATGGCGTCGTAGAGTTTGGCCCCATCGAATGCTTCCGCGTTGATTCCGTTGATTTCGATAAAGGCGAGCGCAGAGCCCATGGCGGCCCGCTTGTTGCCGTCGAGGAATGGCTGATTTTGAGCAATGTGAAATGCGTAGGCTGCCGCGACCGCCGCGAGGTCGCCTTCGCCATAGAAGTAAGTGGCCTCAGGCTGCATTAATGCGGAGTCAAGCAGCCCGGGCTCGCGCATCCCGTCGAGTCCGCCGTGCAGTTCAAGCGATGTTCGGTGGAGTTCTAGCACCGCTTCGCGGGGCAGAAAAAACCGGATCGTTCACTGGGAGAGTTTACGGAACAACTCGTGGTGAACCTTGAAGATCTTGTCAGTCGCTTTGCGGACATCTTCCGCCTTGGCATACCGTGCCTCTCGTGGGCCGTCCGCCGGCGAGACCTCCGGCTTAGGTGTCTGCACCGGCTTGGCCACGTAAGGTGCCGTCGCCTCTTCGACTTTGGTCGGTTTGCGTTTCACGCAAGGAAGCTGCGACTGACCGGAGGCGTTGTCAACGGACGGCTCCCTCGGATCAGGACAGCCAGGAGAACAAAAGGATATTTAGGGAGGGGTGCAGGGGAGGGAGCTTGCCTTCGCCTAGCCTACGGCCGCAAGGGCGCGGCTATCTGCATCGAACGTCCTAGGCCGTTGCGGCCTCGGCGTAGGCGTCCATGCCGATGCAGGAGCACACGAGGTTGCGGTCGCCGTAGACATTGTCGACGCGACCCACGCTGGGCCAGAACTTGCCGGCACGAACCGCGGCGCTGGGGAAGGCCGCGGTCTCGCGCGAGTAGGGGCGGTCCCAAGTGTCGCCGCAGACAACCTTGGCGGTGTGCGGGGCGTGCTTGAGCGGGTTGGAGGCCTTGTCGGACTCGCCGTTCACCACCGCCTGCATCTCACCGTGGATCGAGATCATCGCGTCGCAGAAGCGATCAAGCTCGGCGTGCGTCTCGCTCTCCGTCGGCTCAATCATGAAGGTGCCGGGGACGGGAAACGACATCGTGGGCGCGTGGTAGCCGTAGTCCATCAGTCGCTTGGCGGCGTCCTCGACCTCGATGCCGTGCTTCTTCCAACCGCGCAGGTCGATGATGCACTCGTGGGCGACTAGGCCGTCATTGCCGCGGTAAAGCACCGGGAAGAAGGTCTCTAGGCGCTTGGCGACGTAATTGCCGTTGAGGATCGCGACCTTGGTGGCGTCGGTCAGGCCGTCGGGTCCCATCATGCGGATGTACATCCAAGAAATGACGAGGATCGAGGCGCTGCCCCAAGGCGCCGCGGAGACGGCGCCGATTTGAGATTTCAAATTTGAGATTTCAGATTCCGGTCGCATCCGCACGACCGGGTGCCCGGGCAGGTATGGCGCGAGGTGTGCGGCCACGCCGATCGGGCCCATGCCGGGTCCGCCGCCGCCGTGCGGAATGCAAAAAGTCTTGTGCAGGTTGAGATGGCAGACGTCTGCGCCGATGTGTCCGGGGGAGGTGAGCCCGACTTGCGCATTCATGTTGGCACCGTCCATGTAGACCTGGCCGCCGTGCGCGTGAATGGTGGCGCAGATGTCCTTGATCGCGGTCTCGAATACACCGTGCGTCGACGGATACGTCACCATCAGCGCGGCGAGTTCCTTGCCGTGGGCCGTGGCCTTGGCGTTGAGGTCGGCGACGTCGATGTTGCCGTTGGCGTCGCAGGCGACCGGCACCACCTTGAAGCCGCACATCGCGGCGGAGGCGGGATTCGTGCCGTGGGCGCTGGTGGGAATCAGACAGATGTTGCGGTGTCCCTCACCGCGGGCGCGGTGGTGTTCACGGATGACGAGCAGGCCGGCGTACTCGCCCTGCGAGCCGGCATTGGGCTGGAGCGAGATGGCCGCGAAGCCGGTGATCTCCGCCAGCCAGGTCTCGAGATCCTTGAACAGGCGGGCATAGCCGCGGGTCTGCTCGGACGGAGCAAACGGGTGCAGCTTGCCGAACTCCGGCCATGAGACAGGGAACATCTCGCTGGTCGAGTTGAGCTTCATCGTGCATGAGCCCAGCGAAATCATCGAGTGGCAGAGCGAAAGATCCTTCGCCTCAAGCCGCTTGATGTAGCGGAGCATCTCGTGCTCGGTGTGATACTGGTTGAAGACGGCCGCGGTGAGGAACTTCGAGGTACGCGCGAACGGTGGAGCGTAGGCAGTGGGCTGCACCGCCGGCAGCTGAGCGGACTCGCTGAAGCAGCCGAGCAGGGTCTGGAGGTCTTCGGCGCTCACGGTCTCGTCGAGCGAGATGCCGACGGTGTACTCGTCGATGACGCGAAGATTGATCTTCTTGGCGTGCGCCGCGGCATGGACGCGCGCCGAGGCGACATTGCTCACGGTCAGCGTGTCGAACACCGGCTCGGCATTGACCCTGGCGCCGAGCGACTTGAGCCCGGCGGCGAGCATCTCCGTGAGCAACTTGATCCGGCGGGCGATGCGACGGAGGCCCTCGGGGCCATGGTACACGGCATACATCGACGCCATGACGGCGAGCAGAACCTGGGCGGTGCAGATGTTGGACGTGGCCTTGTCGCGGCGGATGTGCTGCTCGCGCGTGCCGAGCGCGAGGCGCATGGCCGGATCGCCCTGCGCATCCTTGGAGACGCCAACGAGGCGGCCGGGCATCTGGCGCTTGAAGGCATCCTTGGTGGCAAGGAAACCGGCGTGCGGTCCGCCGAAGCCGAGCGGGACGCCAAAGCGCTGAGCGGAACCCACGGCAACGTCGGCGCCGAACTCGCCCGGTGGACGGAGAAGCGTGAGCGCCAGCAAATCGGTGGCCACGATGGTGTAGGCGCCGGTCGCGTGGGCGGCGGCGAAGAAAGCCTCGAAGTCATTGATCGAGCCGGTCGTGTCCGGGTACTGCACCAATACACCAAAGCATTGCGCGCTCGTCGTGTAGGTCCGGTGGTCGCCGACGACCACCTCGATGCCGAGCGGCTGGGCGCGCGTGCGCACGATGTCGATCGTCTGCGGATGGCAGCGCTCCGACACAAAGAAGATCCGGTGGGCGGAGGCGTCGCCTTCCTTGAGGCGGTGGCACATCATCATCGCCTCGGCGGCGGCGGTGCCCTCGTCGAGCATCGAGGCGTTGGCGATCTCCAGTCCGGTGAGCTCCATCACCACAGTCTGGTAGTTGAGCAGGGCCTCAAGCCGGCCTTGGGAGATCTCGGCTTGGTACGGCGTGTAGGCCGTGTACCAGCCCGGGTTCTCCAAAATGGTCCGCTGGATCACGCCGGGAGTGATCGTGTCGTGATAGCCCAGGCCGATCAGGCTGCGGAAGATCTGGTTCTGCTGCGCGATCGCGCGGAGTTCGGCCAGCGCGGCCGTCTCGCCGATCGCGGCGGGCAGGTCCATCGCACCGCGGCGGATGTGGACCGGCA
>CAMAXB010000245.1 GCA_945862035.1 Opitutus sp. GAS368 | reverse complement strand
AGGGCAAGCGCGCCAATCCGCGCATCAAGCCGCCCTACTTCCCCGCGGTCCTCGGCCTGTACCAGTGCCCGACGATCGTGAACAACGTCGAGACGCTCTGCCACGTGAAGTACATCGCGGAGCACGGCGGCGAGGCCTACGCCAAGATCGGCACGCCCGGCAACACCGGTACCCGCATCTTCTGCGTCTCCGGCCACGTCCAGCGCCCCGGCTATTACGAGTTTCCGGCGGGCACGATCACGATGGGCCAGCTGCTCAACGAGGTCTGCGGTGGCCCGCTCCCCGGCCGCACGTTCAAGGCGGTCATCCCCGGCGGCTCCTCCGCCAAGATCCTCCGCTTCGGCGAGCGCTTCAAGGGCAAGCGCAAGGTCGGCGCGGAGATGGTCGACTACGACTGGGGCGTGGAGGACGTCCCGATGGATTTCGATTCGCTCGCGATGATCGGCACCATGGGCGGTTCCGGCGGCGTCATCGTCATGGACGACACCGTCAACATGGTCGAGGCGCTCGCGAATATCAACGCGTTCTACTCCCATGAGAGCTGCGGCCAGTGCACGCCCTGCCGCGAGGGCTCCCTCTGGATGAAGAAGATCACCACGCGCATGGTCCACGGCGAGGCCCGCCCGCAGGATGCCGCGCTGCTCAAGGGTGTGGCCGACCAGATTCCGGGCCGCACCATCTGCGCCTTCGGCGAGGCCTGCTCTTGGCCGACCCAGAGCTTCCTCGCTAAGTTCGGCGACGAGTTCAAAACCTACCACGAGGCCAAGAAGGCCCCCAAGACCGCCGAAGCGGCGGCCCTGATCTGAGTTTTCAACCACAGATGAACACAAATAAACACAGATTGATCGGACGAACAGGCCACGGGCTTCTGTATCCGTGTTCATCTGTGTCCATCTGTGGTTAAGCCTTTTCCTCTTTTCCGATGATTCAGCCTGCCAAACCCGACCTCGTCACCGTCAATGTCGACGGCAAGGAGATCGCCGTGCCCAAGGGCACGAATGTGATCGAAGCCGCGCGCCTGGTCGGCGTGGACGTGCCGCACTATTGCTATCACCCGAAGCTCTCGATCGTCGGCAATTGCCGCATGTGCCTCATCGAAATGGGCATGCCGGCGGTTGATCCCGCGACCAAGCAGCCGGTCATGGACCCGGCCACGGGCAAGCAGAAGATCAACTGGATCCCACGCCCGCAGATCGGCTGCGGCACCAATGCCAGCCCGGGCCTGCACATCCGCACCAACTCGCCGTTGGTCAAGGACTGCCGCGAGGGCGTGATGGAGTTCCTCCTCATCAATCACCCGCTCGACTGCCCGATCTGCGATCAGGCCGGTGAGTGCAAGCTGCAGGAACAGGCCACCGGCTACGGCCGCGGCTACTCGCGCTTCATCGAGCAGAAGAACGTGAAGCCCAAGCGCACGCAGCTCGGGCCGCGCGTCACGCTCGACGACGAGCGCTGCATTCTCTGCTCCCGCTGCATCCGCTTCTCGAAGGAGATCGCGAAGGACGACGTCCTCGGCTTCATCGACCGCGGCAGCTACTCGACGCTCACCTGTTTCCCCGGCAAGCAGCTCGAGAACAATTACTCGCTTAACACGGTCGACATCTGCCCGGTCGGCGCGCTCACCTCGACCGACTTCCGGTTCAAGATGCGCGTCTGGTTCCTCAAGCAGACCAACAGCCTCGACACCGAGACCTCCGTCGGCGCCAACACCGTGGTCTGGTCCCGCGAGGGGGCGATATACCGCATCACCCCGCGGCGAAATGACGAGGTGAACGACACCTGGATGCCCGACAGCGGCCGCATCGCCTTCAAGCAGGTGGCCGCGCCTGACCGCCTGAAAACGTCCGACGCCCTCGATGTCCTCATCGCCCGGGCCGCCGATCTGCTGAAGGCCGGCTCCGTCGCCGTGGTGGGCTCCGGCCGCAGCTCGGTCGAGGAGCAGTTCCTCACCAGGAAGCTCGCCGCCGCGGTGAAGGCCACCGTCGCGCTGGTCAGCCGGACGGGGCAGGGGGACAACCTCCTCATCTCCGCCGACCGCAATCCGAATGTCCGCGGTGCGCTCGTGACCGGCCTTGTCGCCACGCTCCCCGAAGCCAAACTCACCGCCCTGGCCGCCGCGATCGACGCGGGCCAGGTGAAGACCGTCATCTCGGTGGGCGAAGACCTCGTCGCCGCCGGCCTCACCGCCGCCCAGCTCGCCAAGGTCTCCGTGATCTACCTCGGCACGCACGCGAATGCGACCAGCGCCGCCGCCAAGGTGGTGCTGCCAACGTTGACTGTGTTCGAGAAGTCCGGCTCGTTCGTGAACCAGCAGTTCCGCATCCAGAAGTTCTCCAAGGCCGTTCCCGGTCTGGTCGGCGCCACGGATGATCTCGTTGTTCTCTCCCGCCTGGTCGCCGCTGCCGGTGGCGCCGCCCAGCCCGCCGATCTGCCCGGTCTCTGGACGCTCATCGCGGCCGAGATTCCCGCACTGGCCCACGCCGCGCACGCCAAACTCCCCGAGACCGGCCTGCTGCTCGACGCCGCGCCTTGGGCGAGCCTGCCTTTCGTCGAAGGCGAGACACTGCATTTCAAACCGGCGGCGACCGCTGCAGTAGCGAGTAGTCAGTAGCGAAGAGCGAGCATACGAGCCACTCGAACCGACCAGCCACGCCCTGCCTTCCTACTCGCTACTCACTACCCGCTACTCGCTACTTTTCTGTCTTCGCAATGGACTTCAGCTTCTACTTCGATCTTCCGCTCTGGATCCGCACCGCCCTGCAGGGCATCGCGGTGATCGCGGTCCTTTTTCCGATCTCGGCGGCCTGCTCGATGGCCGAGCGCAAGGTCGCGGCCTGGGTTCAGGGCCGCCCCGGTCCCAACCGCGCCATCGTGCCCTGGGTCGCACCGATTCCCTTCCTCGGTCGTTTCCTGCAGCGCCTCGGCGTGTTTCAGCTCATGGCTGACGGCGGCAAGTTTGTGTTCAAGGAGGACGTGATCCCGGGTCACGTGAACAAGTTCTACTATTACATCGCGCCGCTCCTCGCCCTGATCCCCGCGCTGACCACGGTCACGGTGGTTCCGTTCGGCGCCTACTGGGATGCCGCGGCGAATACGCTCAAGCCCCTGATCCTGGCCGATCTCGACGTCGGCCTGCTCGCGGTCTTCGCGATTTCCTCGCTGGGCGTCTACTCGATCATCATCGCCGGCTGGGCCTCCAACTCGAAGTTCCCCTTCCTCGGCAGCGTGCGCGCCTCGGCCCAGCTGATCTCGTACGAACTGTCGATGACGCTGTCCGTGCTGCCCGTCTTCCTCTGGGTCAATGCACCTGGTGGCAATGGCACCCTCAGTCTGTTTGATGTGGTGCAGACCCAGAGCGAGCCCGGCTTCCTTGGCGGCATGTGGTACCTTTTCCTGATGCCCTTGTCGGCCTTCATCTTCCTCGTCGCCCTCTTTGCCGAGACGAACCGCCAGCCCTTCGACATGCCGGAGTCGGAATCCGACCTCGTCGGTGGTTTCCACACCGAGTACGGTGAGTTCAAGTGGTCGCTCTTCTTCGTGGCCGAGTACGCCCACATGCTGGTCGGCTCGGGTGTCTTCACGCTGCTCTTCCTTGGCGGCTGGAACCCGCTGCCCTGGGTGCCGCTGGCCCCGCTGATTGAAGGTCTGCCGGTCTGGCTCGGCGGCGTGATCGGCATCGGCGTCTTCCTCGGCAAGGTATTCGTCGCGATCTTCTTCTTCATGTGGGTCCGCTGGACGCTCCCGCGCTTCCGCTACGACCAGGTCATGAAGATCGGCTGGCAGAAGCTCCTCCCGCTCTCGATTGCCAATCTCATCTTCTACGCCCTCGCGATCGCCCTGATCGAGACCCGCTGACCGGAATCTTTAACCACGGATGAACACGGATTCACACGGATCAAACAAGGACACGACTCCGCTTCAGGTCGCGGTTTCGGGTATCCGTGTCCATCCGTGTTCATCCGTGGTTTAATTCAGACCCTTTTACCCATGGCCGTCATCCCTCTCGAACGCAAACCGCTCACCTTCGCCGAGCGCACCTACCTCCCGCAGATCGCCTTCGGGTTGAAGACGACCCTGCGACACCTCGTGACCCCGAAAGAGACCCTCGAGTATCCTGAGCAGCGCCCGGAGATCCCCGCGGGCTACCGCGGCGTCCCGACGCTGGTGAAGGATCCCAACGGTCGCGAGAAATGCGTGTCGTGCCAGCTCTGTGAGTTCGTCTGCCCGCCGAAGGCCATTCGCATCACGCCGGGTGAGATCGCGCCGGATGACCCGACCGCCCACGTCGAAAAGGCCCCGCAGGAATTCGAGATCGATATGCTGCGCTGCATCTACTGCGGCCTGTGCCAAGAAGTCTGCCCCGAGGAGGCGATCTGGCTGCAGAACCAGTACACGATGTCCGGCTACACCCGCGCCGAGATGGTCAACAATAAGGAACGCCTCTACGAACTCGGCGGCACCCTCCCGGACGACCATTTCAAGTGGGACAAGAAAAAGTCCGCCGAGGAACAAGGCAACGCACACTGAACACAAAGTAGTTAGAACCTAGAATTCAGAATCTAGTAGCAGCTCCGAACCTATTTCACTTCCGGCGACCTGACTCTCTGCGGTTATCTACTCCTCGCTCCTAGCTACTCACTTCTCGCTCCTTTCATTAATGTCCGCCCTCCTTTTTAACCTCTTCGCGTTTCTTGCCGTTGGCTCGGCGCTGGCCGTGGTGTTCAACAAGAATACGGTCA
>CAMAXB010000244.1 GCA_945862035.1 Opitutus sp. GAS368 | reverse complement strand
TCCAGGAGAGGGAGGCTCGGTACCAAACATTCGGCGCGGCATGCCCGAGGTGCATGTCGTTCGCGACCATGGCCGAGCCGGTGGCGGTGCGGCCGCCGGCCAGGCCAAAGCTGTTGGAACCAAGCGCGCCGGGATCCTCACCGCCCGGGGTGATGAACCCAGCGGTGCCCGTGGCGCGTGCGGCGCGCAGATCAATCACACCCGGGCCTGGCACCGGCGGCGGGGAGCCGACGGTGCCGTCGATGGCGGCGTCGCCTTGCCGCTCGCGCGGGGCGAAGAAAGCCACGGCCGCGTCGCCCAATGTGTCCCGTACTGCGGCGACCGCTTGTTCGAGGTCGCCCGTCTCGTCCTGCAGATCGAGCGTCATGGTGTAGAGCACGAGAAAGCTGTCCTCGGGGCGCCAGGGTACCGGGTGGCTGCGCAGGATCAGGTACTCGAAGGGTGGGGCGGCGAGCGTGGTCACACCGGCGTTGACGCCGGAGGCATAGGCCTCAAGCAGTGCGCGGTGTTCGGCGGGAGAACGCTCCAGCACGGTGCCCGCGAGTCGGCGGAAGCCATGCAGGCGCGCGCCGCGGTCCGCATCCAGAGCGGCGGCGCCGACCAACTCCGCCAGCTCACCGGCCGCCCGGCGCCGGAGGAGGTCCATTTGAAAGAACCGATCCTGGCCGTGCGCGAAACCGAGAGCGCGGGCGACGTCGAGCCGATGGGTGCCGGAAACGGTGACCACACCCTGAGCGTCGCGCGTGACGGTCGCGGGGGCCGCCAAACCGGCGAGCGTCTGCTCACCGTCGATGACGGGAAGACTGGAGTGGATCTGGTTCCAGCCCCATGCGAGGGTGCCGAGGATTGCGAGGGCAACCGCACTGAAGGCGAATCCAAGCAGGCGGATGCGGCGAGCGGAGCGGGGCATGAGAGGGGGATGTTCAGGAGGACAGCGCCGTGCAGATGGAGGAAACGAGATCGCGTGGGGACAGCGCGATGTCGCCGGTCAGGGCGCCCGCCGGGACTTCGAGATCCGCCAGTTGGCTGTCGAGCAGCCCGGGGTTCATGAAGTGGCCGGAGCGTGCCGCGAGCCGGGCCCGCAGCAGCGAGGGTTCACCGGTGAGGTGGACGATCGTGATGCGCGATGGATCGCCGATCAGCAGGGTCCGGTAGCGATCCTTCAGCGCTGAGCAGGCCACGACCAGGCTTTCGTCCGTGGCCAGGCCGCGGTCGATTTCCGCCCGCAGCGCCGCCAGCCAGGGCCCGCGGTCCTCGTCGGTGAGCGGTGCGCCGGAGCGCATCTTGGCCACGTTGGCCGCAGGATGGAAGTCGTCGGCATCAACCAGCCGCCAGCCGAGGGTCCGCGCGAGCGCGCGCCCGACGGTGGTCTTGCCGCTGCCCGCTACACCCATGATCAGGATGGCCCGGGCCGGCTTCAATTCCCAGGCCCGGCGGGTCACGGGGTCGCGCCCCTCGTCAAAGTCATTCAGGTCGAAGATCGTCTCGATCGGGAGGCCGCCGAGCCCGAACTCCGCAATGCGCCGGTGCAGCACGGGGGTGCGGTCATCCCGCCAGCCGATTTTCATCATGAAGCGGTTCCAGATCTCCTTCTCGGCGTCGGTGCGTGGGCCGCCCTGAGTGTGACACCAGGCCAGAATTTCCTCATCGGAACCCCCGGCGAGCGTGGGCGTGCGCAGCGCGGCGTACGTGATGCCGAGAAAGAGGCAGGCCCGGGCGTCGAAGCCACCGCCGAGGTTCGCGTGATAGTCCGCGGGCAGCCGCCCGGAGGCATGGAGGCGGATCTTGTCGAGCATGCGCCCGAAGTGGACAAGGCCACCGATGAGGGCGTAGGAACTGCGGAGTCCGGAAACGTAGGGCATGGGAGGCAGGGGTTATGCTGTTCGAGTGACCGCCCAAAGGGCCCATGGGGCAACCGCAATTCGCATCGCCACCGTCCCTTTGCCTGCCTGCGCGCCCCTCCTAGCGGCGCCGAACGTAAATCAGGGTGCAGATCGCGCCGGCGGCGACCGTGGGCGCGTTGATCCACCACGGATCGAGGGGGACCTGGTAGCGATGAATGAGGGCGGTGACGACCCACGCCTTCAGGCCGATCATCACCCAGCAGGCCGCGAGGACGGCCTCGAGCCGACGGCTCCGGGCCTCGGGCACCACGGGTTTGCGCACCCTCTTGACGAAGGCGAAGTCATAACCCCGGGGGTCCCGGCGCGTGAGCAGTTGGAGCAGGTTGACGAACATGGAACGGCTAGCTTAGCGCATCCGGCCCAAAAGGAAAGGGCGCGTCGGCGGATCGTGCGGGTTCAAATCGGTTCGGTGGTCAGGCGGGTAAGGTCGTCCGAGAAATCGCGGGGCTCCGAGGCTACCTCCGGTGACGGGCGCGAGCGTTGATCAGCCGGCTCAGCTTGTGTGGCGTCCAGCCAGCAGAAAGGCGACCACGCCCAGCGCACCGGTGAGCGAGCCCGCCAAGGTATAAAGGAGGAGGAACCGGATCTTGAGACGCGCAGAGAAGCGCGGGTAAACGGACAAAGAACAAACATCTCGCAGGGAGGGGGTCGCAAGCGCCAAGCCAGTGGTGGTGTTGCGTGCCGCTGGCTTCTGGACGAAACGTTCGATTAGGGGTGTGGTCTCATTCAACATCGTGAATCCCCTCACCCGCTTCGCTCGTTCTTAGCTGCCGGTGAAACGGCGGCCCGGACGCAGTTGATCGATGACCAGCCCGAAACCTTCAGCGACCTACGCGACGACGACTTTGAGTCCCAGCGCGGCCGGCAGCACACGCTCAACCCGTGGCGGGCGCAGATCGAGAAGCGCGCCGACTCGGCGCTTCCGGCCGGCGACACGCTCTCCGTGGTCGTCAGCGATGTGGATCTGGCCGGCGACGATGAACCGTGGGTCGTGAATTGGGCCGATGTCCGCGTGGTACGTGCGATCCACCCGCCCCGCATCAACTTGGAATGCACGATCAAGAATGCCAGCGGTAGGGTGCTCGCCAGGGCGAAGCGCGATCTGACGGACTCGGCCTTTCTCCCTACCCTAATGATTGATTGCAACGATACCCTCCGGCCTGAGAAGGCGCTGATTGACTCGTGGATTCGCCGGGACATCCGCCGGGCGGTCCCCGGTTCCTCAGTTCTCTCACATTCCGCTTTGCGTCGGCTGCGAGTCTGACCAGACTTGCGTCCGTTGCCTTTACGCGTGGACCCCGCAGCCGAATCCTCTTCTGAGCGCCTCGACAAGTGGCTGTGGAAGGTGCGGATTTTCCGCCAACGCGGGCTCGCGACCGAGGCTTGCCGGGCCGGGAGCGTGGAGGTCGCGGACCAGCCGGCGAAGCCGGCGCGCGATGTCCGGGTCGGCGATGTCGTCACGGTCCGCCTGGGTTTGGTCCGGCGCACGCTGGTGGTGCGGGGAACCCCCGCGAACCGGGTCGCGGCCAAGGCGGTGGCCGCCTACTTGGAGGACCGGACGCCGCCGGAGGAGTTCGCCAAGGCCCGCCGGCCACGGGTGGAGCAGGGGTTGGCCCGCGCGCCCGGGAGCGGGCGTCCGACCAAGCGCGACCGGCGCCAGCTCGATGAACTTTTGCGCCAGGGCGACGGCACCTGAGCCCTCCTCTCATGAATGTGTATTCCAAGTTCGAGACGGAGCTCGCAGTGCGGCCCGACGACATCGATTTCTTTCAGCACGTGCACAGCACGCGCTACCTCGACTATGTGCTGGCGGCGCGGTTCGACCAGATGGAGCGTTGCTACGGCATGGCGATGGGCGAGTTTGTCCGGCAGGGTCTCGGATGGTTCATGACGTCGTCGACGATTCACTACCGCCGCCCGCTCGGTCTCGGAGATCGGATGATCGTGCGGACGTGGATCGACCAATTTTCCGAAAACGGATGCCGCGTGAGCTTTGAGATCGATCGCCTGCCGACGGCGAAACGGTCCTGCGAAGGCCACTGTGACTACGTTTTGGTGACGCTGGCAACCGGGCGCTCAACTCCTCTTACGGACGAGATCCGCCAGCGCTATGCTATTTGAAAGCAAGTACTTATGCTAATCCTCTCGCGGGCGCAGAACTACCTAAGTCGCGATTTCCCTTGCATATCGGGCGCAGGGGGCGCACGTTCTTGAAGTATCGTTAGAGAATCGTTAAGCGACAGGCCCTGGTGGATCGTCAGTTGAGGTTAGGCTTCAGTGATGATTTGAAACCCAATGGTTGGGAACAGACTGCTAGCAGGACGGGAATCGACGAGATCATCACATGAGTAACTCCAAACTGTACGTTGGCAATATGTCGTTCAAGACTTCCGAAGACGAGCTCCGCTCGGCTTTCGGTCAATTCGGTTCCGTGACCGACGTTTACGTCGCCATGGACAAGATGACGGGCCGCCCACGCGGCTTCGCGTTTGTCACCATGGGCACGGCCGAAGAGGCCAAGGTTGCCGCTGAGAAGATGAACGGCACCGATCTCGGTGGCCGCGCTCTCACCGTCAATGAGGCCCGTCCGAAGGAAGAGGGCGCTGGTCGCTCGTTCGGCGGTGGCGGCGGTGGCGGCGGCGGCGGTCGTGGCTTCGGCGGCGGCGGCGGCGATCGCCGTGGCGGCTTCGGCGGCGGCGGCCGTGGTGGCGACCGTCGTTACTAAGTAACGATTCGGCTAACAACCGACTTTATCAGGGACGAAGCGCCCCGCGCGCTTCGTCCCTTTTCATTTTTGCCTTTCGGCCTTCCGCGGCCGCAAAGCGCATTTTCGAACATT
>CAMAXB010000243.1 GCA_945862035.1 Opitutus sp. GAS368 | reverse complement strand
CGGGGCGCCCGTAGGAGAGCAACGACCGGGCCATTTGGAATTCAAAAAAATGATCGCTGCTCGGGTATTAGGGTAATCGCTAGTCGGTATTCGCTGACAAGCCAATCAGGCAGTGCGACCTGCGCACAAGGGTAAAGAGAGGAGGGAGGGCGGCGCTGAAGAAAGGGGAGACAGGGGTGAAAGCCAGAAACTGTCATCGTTCGTTTTTCGCTGTCAACGTTGTTTAAAAATTTGTGCGGCGCTCGTAAAAACTGGCTGCCCGACTAGGAGTCGAACCTAGACAGAACGAGTCAGAGTCGTTCGTGCTACCATTACACCATCGGGCAAAATCTGCGCGCGCAGGGCGCGAAACGAGGGGCGTTGCGGCTCCTGGTGGGACCGCAGGTGGAGCCGGCGACGGGAGTCGAACCTGCAACCACCTGTTTACAAAACAGGTGCTCTACCATTGAGCTACGCCGGCGAAAATTCGGAAAAACGGACGGAAATTTTAAAGATCGGGGCACCCGGCACGGACGCGATCGCTGTCGTTGGTGGCTCCCCGGGGACTCGAACCCCGAACCAATTGATTAAGAGTCAACTGCTCTACCATTGAGCTAGGAAGCCATCAAACGAAAGGTCGACAAACTCCTAATCGCTCCCTGCATGTCAACCCATTTTCTGGCGGGTGGACGAATTCCCCTCCCCGTCCCTCGTGGGTGGCAATTTTGACCCCTATATTCGGCGTCGCGGCAATCCCCTGCCCGATCATTTCATCGACGAAATCAGTCCTCGATTCCGGATCACTCCTGATGGGACAGACAGGATCAAGCTGGAAAGGCCCCAAACCCGACCCACCGGTTCCCACGGGGAACGGGCGTTGGGGCATCGGCACTTTCCCCTTGCCAACCTCCTCCTCCCTCTCTGTTTTCAACCACTCTCTCCATGCAAAAGACCAAAAAGTCCGTCGCCAAGCGCTTCAAGCTCACCTCCACGGGTAAGCTGATTCGCCGCACGCCCGGCTTTCGTCACCTGCTGGCCTCGAAGAGCACGAAGCAAAAGCGTCGTGCCTCCCGGGACAAGCTCGTTGCCGAAGGCCACGCTCGCCCGCTCAAGCGGTGCCTGCCGTTCGGTCTCTAATCAGACCGGGAGCGCAACCGAAACCTGCCAGGTGGGTGAATCCTAACGAGACGACCCACCGGCTCAAAAACACATAAAACAACATGCCTCGTGCCACAAACTCCCCCGCGTCGCGCAAGCGCCGCAAGAAGGTCCTGAAGTACGCCAAGGGCTACTTCGGCAATAAGTCGAAGCTCTTCCGCTACGCCAAAGACGCTGTCCAGCACGCCTGGCAGTACGCCTACCGCGATCGCAAGAAGAAGAAGGGCGAGATCCGCGGACTGTGGATCATCCGCCTGAACGCCGCCTGCCGCAGTGCCGGCATCAGCTACAGCCGCTTCATCGAGGGTCTCAAGGCCGCCAATATCGGCCTCGACCGCAAGGTGCTGTCCGACATCGCCATCCGCGATGAGGTGGCCTTTAATGCCCTGGTCAAACAAGCCCAGGACGCGTTGAAGACCAAGGCCGCTGCCCAAGCGAAGGCCTAAATTCTCCTAACGCGAGCCCTGGCGGCTCGCTCCCAAGGCGGGGCGCCCTCACCGGCGCCCTCCCTCCCGAGGACGGGCCTCTCCCCGAGGACCGTCCTTTTTGTTTTCACTTCCCGCCACGTCCGCCGACGCTTTCCTTCCCTCCTCCATGCAAGACCTCCTGTCCGCCCTCGTCGCCAAGGCTGAAGCCGAGCTCCCCACGCTCGCCGCCCGCCCCGAGTTCGAGGCCGCCAAGGCCCGCTACGTCGGCCCCAATGGCGAGCTCACCGCACTCATGAAACAGATGGGCGCGGTGCCCAAGGACCAGCGCCCCGCCATGGGCAAGCTGATCAATGAGGCCAAGGCCCGCCTCCAGGCGCAGCTCGACGCCGCCCTCGCGCGGCTCGAGGCCGCCGAACTCGCCGCCCAACTGGGCCCGGCAATCGATCCCTCCCTGCCCTCCCCTGATCCGCTGCCGGGCACCGGGCACCCGCTGACGCTGGTGCGCGAGGAGATGTGCCGCATCCTGCGCAAGGTCGGCTTCACCGTCGTTGAGGGCCCGGAGGTCGAGACCGAGTACTACTGCTTCGACGCGCTCAACACGCCGGCCGATCACCCCGCGCGTGATGCGCAGGACACGTTCTACTTCCCCGAGGCCGCCCGCTTCGGCAATGTCGCGAAAAAAAGCGCCGCCGAGAAATACCTTCTGCGCACCCACACGTCTTCCGTGCAGATCCGCACCATGCTCAAGGGCGAGCCCCCGATCCGCATCGTTTCCCCGGGACGCGTCTACCGCCGTGACACCACCGACGCGACCCACTCGGCCAATTTTCATCAGCTCGAGTGTCTCTACGTCGACAAAAACGTCACGGTCCGCGACCTCAAGGCCCTGCTCGACTACATTTTCGCGTCGCTTCTCGGCAAGGACACCAAGACCCGCTTCCGCCCACATTACTTCGGGTACACCGAGCCGAGCTTCGAGGTCGATCTCTCCGCCCGCCACCTGCCCAAGGTAAACAAGGAATGGATCGAGATCGGCGGCTGCGGCATGGTCGATCCCACCGTCTTCAGCGCCGTCGGCTACGACCCCGAGGTCTGGAGCGGCTACGCCTTCGGCATGGGCCTCGAGCGCCTCGCGATGCTTCTCTACGGCATCGATGATATCCGTTACTTCTACCAGAATGACGTCCGGTTTCTCCGGCAGTTTGCCTGAAAAAGGAGCTAGGAGAGAGGAGCTAGAATCGAGAAGCATGAACCGGACACCATCCAAGACCTTCACCGATCTGATTGTGTGGCAAAAAGCCCACGCGTTTGTGCTGTCTGCGTATAAGCTGACTGAAACGTTCCCAAAATTTGAAACCTACGGACTCACTTCCCAGCTACGCCGTGCTGCCGTATCCATACCCGCAAACATCGCCGAGGGCTTCAAGAAACGCGGTCCCGCTGACAAAGCCCGTTACATGAACATGGCTCAGGGCTCACTCGAAGAGGTTCAATACTACCTCATCCTTGCACACGATCTGACCTACGCCGACACCACGAACTTGCGGACCCAGCTCGACGAGGTCTCGCGCCTGCTCGAGGGCTACGCCTCCGCCATTCTAGCTTCTCACTCCTAGCTTCTAGCTCCTTTTCCGCATGAAAATTTCCCGCAACTGGCTCCAGTCCTACGTCGATCTCACCGGCATCTCCGACGACGAGATCTGCCGCGCCGTGACCTTCCTCGGCTTCGAGGTCGAGCAGGTCATCCGCACCGGTGCCCCGGCCTTGACCCAGGTCTTCGTCGGCGAGGTGCTCGTCCGCAACCAGCACCCGAATGCCGACCGCCTCTCCGTCTGCTCAGTCGATGTCGGTCCCGTGCATGGCACCAAGACAATCGTCTGCGGGGCACAGAACTACAAGGTCGGCGACCGCATCCCCGTCGCCCTCGCCGGCGCCGTGCTGCCCGGCAATTTCGTCATCAAGCAGTCCAAGATCCGCGGCGAGCTCTCCGATGGCATGATGTGCTCCGCCAAGGAAATCGGTGTGGCCGAGGACGCCTCCGGCCTGCTCCTGCTCCCGGGCCGCCCCGAGCTCGGCGCGCCCATCAACGCCGTCCTGCCCCCCGGCGATGTCGCCTACGACGTCGAGATCACACCCAACCGCCCGGACTGCCAGTCCCACCTCGGCCTCGCCCGCGAGCTCGCCGCCTGGTTCAAGAAACCGCTCACCTACCCCGAGGTTCGCTTCACCCCGGCCGCCGCATCGCCCGCCGCACGTGCCGATCTGCTCACGTCGGTCCGCGTCGATTCCCCCGAGGACTGCCCTCTTTACACCGCCACCGTGGTCACGGGCGTCAAGATCGGGCCCAGCCCCGACTGGATGCAGCAGCGCCTAGCTGCGGTCGGCCTGCGCCCGATCAACAATGTGGTCGATGTCGGCAATTACGTGATGCTCGAGTACGGCCAGCCCGTGCACGCCTTTGATGCCCGCAAGCTCGGCGGCGCCGCCATTGTCGTTCGACGCGCCTCCGCGGGCGAAAAGCTGGTCACGCTCGACGGCAAGGAGCGCCTTCTCACCCCCTCGATGCTCGTCATCGCCGACGCGGCCAAACCGGTCGTCATCGCCGGCATCATGGGCGGCGAGAATTCCGGCGTGTCCCCCGACACCACCGATCTCGTGCTCGAGGTTGCCTTCTTCAAACGCCAATCCATCCGCGCCGCGTCCAAGCGCCTGGGCCTGTCCTCCGATTCCTCCTACCGCTACGAGCGCGGCGTCGATGTCCACTGCCTCGACGAGGCCATGCACCGCTGCCTCGACCTCCTTCTCGAGACCGCCGGCGGCCAGGTCGCCGGCCCCACTCACCGCGTCGGCGGAGACCTGCCTTGGGAGCGCGAGATCACCGTCACCCCGGCCTTCGTCAACGAGAAGCTGGGCTTCGCGATCCCCGACGATGTCATGAAGGCCTCCCTCGAGGCGCTCGAACTCACGATCGTGCGCGAAGAGCCCACCCTTGATCGGGGCCCCGCTTGGACCGTCTCCATCCCAAGCTGGCGCGACGACCTCGACCGCCCCATCGACCTCGTGGAGGAGATTCTCCGCCTCTACGGCACCGAGAAGATTCCCGCTGCCGTGGTCCGCGCTCCCGGGCTCGTCGGCGACGACGATCCCATTGTCCGTTTCAACCGACGCGTCGCCGAGC
>CAMAXB010000242.1 GCA_945862035.1 Opitutus sp. GAS368 | reverse complement strand
AGTCGGGATCGAGGACGTTGTCGTCGTCGACAAACACCAGAATATCGCCCCGGGAGGCCTGGATGCCGGCGAGCCGCGCAACGGTGAGCCCGGCCACCAGTGCGACGACGATCCGTGCGGTGAGCCCGGCCAGCCCGGGGAAGGCGGCGGTCGACAGCGGGGGTGTGCTGCCGTTGTCCACCACGACCAACTCCCAATCCGATCGCGGCAGGCTCTGTTCGCGCAAGCCTTCCAGAGTCCGGGCCAGCCGGCCGGCGTGGGGGTTGCGGGTGGGAATGATGACGGTGATCACGGAGTCGGCTCGGACTTGGTCACGGCGCGTGCAGTGATTCAACAATCACTCCCCAGTGGTAACAGAGATGACATTGCCAGGGGAGGTCGGAGGCCCAGCGCCAGGGACGGATTGCCGTCACCAGGGTTTCACGGGCAAAAAAGCGCACGCGGAAATAATTGGCCGCGCGCATCCAGCGGCGCAGCGCGGAATCAATCGGATTCACGAGTCTCTGCCGACGCGCGATGCTGACGCCTTCCCAATAGACGCGGCGGCGAAACCAGCTCTGCCGCAGGCGCTCCCGTGGCACCCAGTGCCGAATGCGGGCATCGGGCAGGTAGGCGCAGGAAAGACCCAGTCGATGCAGACTTTCTCCGATCGCACTCTCCTCATGGGAGAGCAAGTTCGCCCCAATCCGGCCGAGTGCGAGTGAGAATCCACCAAGACGAACGAGCACGTCGCGCCGAAACGCCATGTTGCCACCCCGGAAGAGGCCTTCCCGAACCTCGACCCGTTCCACTGAGCCGCAATCGAAGGCGCCCAGCCAGATGAGATTGCGATGGTCGAGCCAGGGCGGCCGGGGTAGTTCCCACGTCAGTTCGATCGGCCCACCGAAGCAGGCGACGTCGGACGGCAGCCGCTGGGCGGCCTCCGCCAGGACGGCCAGCCACTGGGACTCGGCAGTGGCGTCGGCATCGAGGAACGCCACACTGGGAGCTGAGGCGGCGGCAAAGCCGGCGTTGCGGGCAGCCGAGAGACCTTGATTCTTCTGCTCGAGGTAGTGGAAATTCGGCTGACTCGCGTAGCGGATCGAGAGCTGTTGGGTGTCATCCTTCGAGCCGTCATTGACCAAGATGACCTCGTAATCCTCTCGCGCCAGTGTCTGGTGGAAGAGACTTTCGAGGGCTTCGGCAGCAAACCTGCTCCGGTTATAAGTGCAAACGACAGCGGCGATACGCATGGGCTGGATTCGTGCCGAGAAGGAGGCGCTCAGGCGAGGCGACGGAGGACCCATGAGCGAGGCGTCGGCCAGAACAGAGCCGCGATCAAGACCGCCAAGGTGGCGACACTGAGCCCACGGGCAACCCGGAGGATCATCGGCAACGCCCAATCTGGCTGTCGGCGGGCTAGCAATTGCCGGATCGCCGCCTCGTCGGTGAGCAGCGAAAAGGGAGTCTGTTCTCGTCCCACGATTTCGAGGAAGGATCTCGGATCGTGGAACCGCCACTCGGTAGGTCCACTGGCCTGCTTCTCGATGGGCCCGGCTTGGAGCTCCGTCCGAAACTCGCTGCCGCCATATCCATATCCGAAGATTGGTTCGTAAGGCTTCAAGCTGCTGGCATGGGCGGTGAAGCTGGCGTCATCCGCGGTGTCTGCAATCCGAACGATGGGAAAGCGTTCTCCGGGTTGGTCACGCATGCGTTGCCAGACAGAGGTCACGGCCGCCGCGTCGTAGGAACTGTACCAAAACGAGTCGCGGCTGCGTGCATAGTATTCCAGTGAAGAAATGGTCCCGATCAGGGCGGCGACCAACGCCCCACGTCGGACGAAGGTGGCGCGGCCACGCATCAAAGCTTGCCAGCAGGGTGCGATGGCGAGGGCCAGCGGCAGCGCGAAAGCGGCGGCGAGTCGATGATTTTCACCCAGACTGCGCAGGAGTGGAAGCCCCTCCAACGTTGTCCAGAGGATGCCCTGCCCCAAGGTGAATTCAGCCGTCAGCCAGATGGCGGCCATGGCCCCCAACCAAAGGTGCCAGCGCGCCCGGCCAGGGCGGCGGCAGCGGAGGAGACAAAGCATGCCGCCGGCGGCTAGGACAACGGCGGCGACCGGACCGTATCCGACATCCTCGCCGCGGCCCAGCCAACCATTCGCTTCGTTGCCGGAAAAGGGCAGCCAGCGCGAGAGTAGGAGAAACGCCTGGCGGCCGAATAGTTGCCAAAGCAGGGAAGGGACCTCCCAACCGACCTGGCCTTCGAAACGATAATCGGACAACCGGGGGAATCGTGCGAGGAACAGCGTGACGGCGGCGATCTTGGCCGCGGCGGCCAGGCCGGCGGCAGCCGCTCCGAAGCTGAGCCGTCCGAATGATGCGCAGAACGGATATTCCGCGGGCCGGAATAGCGGGAGCAGGGTAGCCAGCAAAAGTGCCGTCAGGGCATAAGTGATGATGACCGTATAGCCCCCTCCGAGGACGATCACCGCTCCGGTCAGTCCGAGGAGCGCGCCTCCCCGGATGGCGGGCACGTCCCGGTGAAGCGCCTCGGGGATCAGGGCGATGAGCGGGAACATATTGAAGCTCATGTGACCGGAAAGCGCGTGTTCCCACATGAAGCCGCACGTCCCGAAGGTCACCCCCGCGAGGAGGGCGGAGCTGCGGTCGCAACCGAGACGGCGGTGGCAGGTATGGTAGACCACCGCCGAGCCCAGTGCGTTGAAGAACGCCGCCTGCATGATGGCGGCTCCCCACGGTCCCAGCATGGGAAGGAGGAATTGTGCCAGCATGAACTGCGTGTGCTGTGGATTGGGAAAGCCCGGCAGCCCGGCCCCAAACGAAGGAGTCCACCATTGAAGCCGAAACCAGCCTTCCTCGAGTTGGTGAAGGCGCACGTCGACCAGCCGGGGGAGGAAATAACGAAAGTCGAAGCCGACGTGAGGCCAGCCGGCGTGAAGCACCCCCGCGAGGAGCAATCCCATCGCGAAAGCCGCCATCAGGGGAAAAAAGAAGCACGACCGGTCCGGATCGGGCTGCGGCGAGCCACCGAGAGGCTGTCGACTTCCCAGGCCAGCCGGCTTCGCCGGCGCTGACATCCATTTGGGTCTCATTGGGCGCCGGGCGTCGGGACCGGTACCTGCAGCGGCGTTCTCGAGCGCAAAAGGGCCAGTCGCTGGCCAAGTTGTCGCGCGGGCGCCTCGAACCCATGATAGCTAATAATCCCAACCGTGACCGTCAGGATGATATAGTAAATGACATGGGCGGGCTCGTCAGGGAAATAGGATTCCCCCGTGATGCGGCGGAGTAGCGAGGGTCCGAACCGGTGCATCAAATTGTGCCAGACATACAGGCCGTAGCTAATCTGACCAAGATAGACAAACGGCGACCACCGCACAGTGTTCGCAAGCCTGCCGTCCGGGTATCGGAGAAAATAGATCAGCAGCGCGGTGAAACCGACACCTTGGATGGAGGCGTCATAGACGACCCAGTAGAACGGTTGAAGACCCTGGGTCTTTATCACCGCCCCCAACGCCATCCAGCCTGCCGCTGCCAGCATCGCGATCCGAAGCGCCCGCCGGCTTCCCAAACGATCAAGGAGATTAGTCCGCCGGAGGCAGGCGACTGCCGCACCAAGCGCGAAAAAGTCGAAACTGGCAGGCAGCAGTACGCCTGCCATATCCGGGCTGGTCCAGCCCAGCGAGAGGGGCAGCCAGCGGGCGACCGGACCGGTGACGAGCATTGCGCCAAGAATCCAGTTCAGCGTCCGGGGTGGCACGAGGAGGATGATCGGGGGCCAGAGGAGGTAGAATTGCTGCTCCACGGCGAGGGTCCAGTAATGGGAGAGCAAACCGGGCCAGGTTTGGTAATGAAAAACGTAGTGGTTCGTCGCAAACAGGCCGTGCCAGGCGAACGGACTCTCGGTACCGCGGACCTTGAGCGCGTAGGCGACTGCGAGACTGGCAAAGTACAGCGGCCAGAGCCGAAACACTCGCCGGGTGAAGAACCCGAATAGCGCCTGCCGCGGTGTTTGTTGCGCTGCGTCGCACGAGGCTCGGGCCCGGAGCAAAATGTGGGTAATCAGGAACCCGCTCAGGACAAAGAATAGCCTTACGCCCGGGGAGCCCCAGTCAAAATGCCGGTTCAGCGTGGGTGAATAATGCGCGAACATCACAGCCAACACGGCAAACCAGCGCAAACCATCCAACTCGGGCGCATAAAACCCGGTCGAGCGATTGGTCTCGCCGGACTTCAACATGAGAAAAGGGCCGCCAGGGCCTGGCGGTAAAATTCCGCCGACCGTTCCGCCATGCGGCGCGCACTGAACCGGGCCTCAAAGTCGCGGCGACCGGCGCTGCCCATCCGGGTCCGCAGTCCCGGATCGCGCGCCAGCAGGACGAGGCTGCGGGTGAGGCCGATGACATCACCCGGCTCGTTGAGGAAGCCTGTCACCTGATCCTGCACGACCTCGGGCACGCCGCCGCAGCGGCAGCCGATCACGGGTTTCCCGTAACTCATGCCCTCGGCGTAAACCAGACCGAACGATTCGTAGCGCGACGGTGCCACGACGACATCGCACTCGCGGTACAACCGGGCCAGTTCCTCGCGCGCCACCGGTCCCGGACAACGGACCCGGTCCGCGAACGTGGCGCCGTGGGCTTTTTGGAAGTCCGCCCAGAGCGTCGATTGATACTGCCGGCCCACGATGCAGAAATCCGCCTCCGGACACGCGGCGAGCAGTTGGGGCAGGGCGGCAAAGAGGACATCGGTG
>CAMAXB010000241.1 GCA_945862035.1 Opitutus sp. GAS368 | reverse complement strand
ACGAGTCGCACCGCCCCAACACCCACTGGTCCTTCCCGCTCCCGACCACCGTCGCACCCGCTCCCTGATCCCATTCAGACTTGCACGATGAACGTCCATCGGTGCTTTATAGTTATAACCCCCACAACCCAATCCCTCATGTTGCCCCTCAATCGCCGTGACTTCCTGAAAACCGTTGGCGCGGCTGGTCTGGCTGCGTCCTTCCCGACCCTGCGCGGACAGAGTGCATCCGCTTCCGCCCTCAAGAATCCGATCATCCTCTTCAGCAAGCATGCGCAATGGCTGACCCCGGAGGAACTCGGACCCTATCTTCGCGCCATCGGTTTCGACGGGGTTGAACTCTCCGTCCGTCCCGGCGGTCATGTCCGGCCGGAGGAAGCCGCCCGTCAACTGCCCGCCGCCGTCAAGGCAATCACCAGCGCCGGCCTCTCGGTGCCCAACATGGTATCAGGCATCACCGACGCCGACGAGCAGACCGAAACGGTTCTCCGCGCCGCCGCCGACAGCGGCATCAAGCACTACCGGCTTGCCTACTACAATTTTGATCCGGCGCTGGGTGTGATCAAGTCGCTCGACCAGATCCGCGCACGGGTCGAAAAGCTGGCCAAGCTGAACGAGAAGCTCGGGATCCACGGCGCGTGGCAGAATCACGACGGCGTTCGTCCCGGCGCATCGATCTGGGAGATCTGGTACGCGGTCAAGGATCTGGACCCCCGCTGGATGGGCGTCCAATTCGACCCGCGCCACGCGACGGTTGAGGGCGGCAATTCATGGGTGAACGACTTCGACGTCGTTAAGCCCTGGGTCCGCTGCACCGTGGCCAAGGACTTTCTCTGGGAGAAGAATGCGCGGGGCACATGGACCGCCAAGCACGTGCCGCTGGGCGAGGGCATGGTGAACTTCAACCTCTTCTACGAACGCTACCTCGCCGCCGGCCTGTCGGGGCCGGTCTCCCTGCACGTCGAGTTTCCCATGTTCACCCGCGACGAGAAGGCCATGAGCAAGGCCGAGCTGAGCGCCGAGGGAGCCGTCATCCTGCAGCGCGAGCTTGTCAGCCTGCGGGCCATCATGGCCAAGGCCGGCGTGCCGGCCTGAGGGGAGCATCCAATCGATCAAGCAACCAAGGCCGGCTCGATTGAGCCGGCCTTGGTGTGTGCCTGAGGCCACCTGTATCGGCGCGTGGGGCGCGATCAGAAATGAATGGCCTCGCCCGTGGCTGCCGCGGCGGCCTCCATCACGGCCTCGCTCAGGGTCGGGTGGGCGTGGATCGTCTTGTGGACTTCCTCGACCGTGGCCTCGAGCTCCATCGCCAGGCCGTACTCGGCGATCAGTTCGGTCGCCTCGGACCCGATGATGTGCGCACCGTAGATTTCGCCCGTCTGGGCGTCAGTGATGACCTTCACGAAGCCGTCAGATTCAGCGGACGCGACCGCCTTGCCGGAGGCGGCAAAGGGGAATTTCCCGACCTTGTAGTTGAGCTTCTTCTCGCGCGCCGCCTGCTCGGTCAGACCTGTGCTGGCGACCTGGGGCTGGCAGTAGGTACAGCCCGGAAACTTCGTCACCCGGTGCGGCTTGCTGTGGCCAAAAATCCCGTTGACCGCGCTCACCGCTTCAAAAGTGGCGACGTGCGCCAGCCAGGGCGGTCCGATGATGTCACCCGCGGCATAGAGGCCCTTGACCGTGGTCTGGTAGTCATCGCCAACCTTGACGTAACCGCGCTCAAGTTCGGGCTTCACATTGGGCGCGAGCGCGCCTTCCAGATTCGGCACGACGCCGATCGCCGAAAGCACGACCTCCGCCTCAACCTCCCGCTTCGCGTCGCCCGTGATGAGGTCGAGCTTGACGCTCGTTTTGCCGACCCGGAAATTTTCGCACTTCGTGCCGGTGAGAACGGTGATGCCCTGCTTCTCGAAGGAGCGATGCAGCAGCTTGGACACTTCCTCGTCCTCCACGGGCAGGACCTGCGGCAGCATCTCGACCAGCGTGACCTTTGAACCGAAGGCGTTGTAGAAATAGGCGAATTCGACGCCAATGGCGCCGGCGCCGACAATCACGACCGACTTGGGCAGGGTCGTATTCGCGAGAGCCTCACGGGAGGTCATCACGCGCAAGCCGTCGTACTCAAGCCCGGGGATGCGTCGCATCTTGCAGCCCGTCGCAAGCAGGACCGCCTTGGCCTTGAAGAACTTGCCCTTCTGCTCGCCCTCGGTGATCGAGACCATACCGGGAGCGCTGACTTGGGCCTTGCCGACAAAGTACTCGACCTTGTTCTTCTTGAACAGGAACTCGACGCCCTTGGCCATTTGCCCGGAGACACCGCGCGAACGCTCCATCACCTTGGCAAAATCGAAGGTCACTTCCTTCGCGCTGATCCCGAAGGTCTCCGCCTTCTTGATTTTCTGGAGGAGCTCGGCGCTCTTTAGCAGGGCCTTGGTCGGAATGCAGCCCCAGTTCAGACAGGTGCCGCCGGCGCGTTCGGATTCGATGCAGGCCACCTTTTTGCCAAGCTGGCCGGCGCGAATCGCGCCAGCGTAGCCGGCAGGTCCGCCGCCAATGACGATCAGGTCGTATTCTGTGGAGTCAGCCATGTGATAAAATGAGAGAACAGGGTCACCCGCCGGTGATGTCCGGTCAAATTGAAAACGGGTTTCGCCGCAGGCGGCGGCGTCAGATATCGATCACATCACCGCCGCGGACCGCATCCCGCCGGGGCGCGGCACGTCCGGAGCCCGGCCCGCGCGGTGGTCCGCGCCGGAACAAACCCGCGAGCAGGAGATTGGTCACGCTCACGATCAGCGACCCTCCGAGCGCCGACCAGAAGCTCTCCACCTGAAAACCCTCGACCAGGCGGCTCACGAGAAGGAAAAGGAAGGCATTGATCAGAAGCATGCCCAGCCCCAACGTGATCAGAATGAACGGCAGCGTGAACAGCACGAGCAGCGGCTTCAACACCGCGTTGAAGAGGCTGAGCAGGACCACCACCACCAGCAAGGTGCTGGCGTCGTCGCAACGAATGCCGGGCACGACCCGGGTCGCAATCGTCACCCCGAGGGCAAGGATCGACCAGCGAACGATAAGTTGGGCCAACGGATGATGCATTTTGGCTCCTTACTCTCGGTCGGACCGGGGTTCCGGCAATGAAAATCCTCATTGTCCAGGACCACCTCCGCAGCGGCGGAACGGAACGTCAGTCCATCCTGCTCGCGCGCTCCTTCATCGAAGAGGGCCACTCGGTCCGTTTGCTCACTTTTCGACCGGGCGGTGCGCTGGAATCCGCCGTGGGCGAAATTCCTCGGATTTGCCTCCAACCTTTTGATACGCAGCTCGACTGGTTCGCTCCGGATCTCGGTCGGGCCGTCGGCCGATTCGCCCCTCAGATCGTGCTCTGCATGGGCCGCATGGCGAATTGCTATGGCGGCCGGATCCAGCGGCGTAATCCCGACTCTGCCGTCGTTGCCACGCTGCGTACAGGCAAGACCCTGCCCTGGCTGTTCCGGCGATCGCTGGACGAGGTCTCGCAGGTCGTGGCCAACAGCGAGGAGGCCAGGACCACGCTGATTCGTGAACACGCCGTCGACCCCAAGCGGGTCGTCGTGATCTACAATGGGCTCGTCTTCCCGCCCCCCGCGCCTCCGTCCGCCCAAGCGCGGCAGGCTGAGCGTCAACGCTACGGTGCGACCGACACAACCTGCGTTCTACTCTCTGTTGCGATGTTCCGGCCGGAAAAGGGCCAAGCCGAGCTGCTCGCGACCGCCGCCCTCCTGCCGAGGACTCTCGACTGGCAACTTTGGCTGGCCGGCGACGGTCCTTCCCTGGAGCCCTGCCGCCGTTTGGCCGCGAACCTCGGCCTGACCGATCGCGTACGCTTCCTCGGCTGGCAGGCAACCCCCGAGTCTCTTTACACCGCGGCTGATATTGCCGTGCATGCCTCCCGCAGCGAAGCGCTGTCCAACTTTCTCATTGAGGCCCAGGCAAGCGGCCTGCCCGCCGTCGCCTACAACGCGCAGGGAATCAGCGAATGTCTTCTTCCGACCTCGACTGGCAACGTCATCCCGCGCGGCGACACGGCGGCATTCGTCCAGGCCGTGGTCCGATTCGCCTCCGCTCCCTCCGCCGAGCGCCTCGCACGGGCAGAGCTGGCGCGCAGATTTGCGCGGGAGCGGTTTGACCCCGCGCAGCAGACCCGCTCGTATTTACGTTTGTTCTCGAGCCTTGGTACCCGCCCCAACCCATGACCAACAAGCAACGCCTTGACCTGATCGAAAAGTACATCCGGGAGCACAAGTATGCCGACCTGCATACCCTTGCGGCGCGTTTCAAGACGTCTCTGTCCACCGTGCGGCGCGCCCTGGACAGTCTCGAAGAAAAGGGCGTTTTGCGCCGCCACCACGGCGGTGCGTCCCTCGTCGAGACCGACGAGTTTGAAAAAGAGTTCGATTTTATCTTCCGCGACCAGCGTAACGCCGAGGACAAGTTCGCCATCGCACGCCTGATCGCGGATCAGATCCAGCCCGGCATGACCGTCATTCTTGACGGCGGCACATCCACCTACGCCGTCGCCCGCCTCCTCGTGACCAAGCGGCTGCAGGTCATCACCAACTCCCTGCCCATCGCCGCGCTCTACACCGAGATCGGTTCCCTCGAGACCATCGTGACCGGCGGCAGCATCTACAACCGGCTGGGCGTACTGGTCGGTCCGCTCTGCGAACAGTCGCTGGAGCAGGTTCACGCCGACCTCGCCGTTCTCGGTGGCGCGGGCATCACGG
>CAMAXB010000240.1 GCA_945862035.1 Opitutus sp. GAS368 | reverse complement strand
GGACGGTTTCCGCTTCGGGCCCGAGGCCGTGGGCAGGTGGTTCACCCACCCGCGCGGGGTCAGCCACCTTTTCCTCGAAAAGCTCTCCCACGAGTCCTCCGAACTTCCCGGCAAGAACGGGGCGCCCATTTCCTACTCCCAACTCGCCTACTATTTTCTCAGCGATTACGCGAAGCGCGTCGCGGCCCGGGGAGGATCGCCCGCCAAGATGGTGCTCGCCGTCCCGGGTCGCTACCTGCGCGACAATGCGACGGAGGAACAAACGATCGGGCTGCTGCTCGGCATGGCCAGCGAGCTCAAGCTCCCCCTCGTTCGCATCATCGACATGGGCTGCGCCGCTCTCGGTGGCGCCGCGGGCCGCGAGCTACCCCGGGGCAGCCCGGTGATCCACGTCGACGTCCACCTCCACGCGGCAGAGGTTTCCGTCTATCGTCAGGAGACCCAGCTGGTGCGCCGGCATTACCACCACGTCCCGCAAACCGGCTACGCTCCGATCCTGCGGCACCTGAAGAATGCAATGGGTAACCGCTTCCTTCGTCACACCGCCTTCGACATCCACGAGGACCGACAGCTGGAGCAGGCCTTCTACCAGCAGACCAGGGATTTCCTCCTTGGACCGGGCCGCCTCGAAAAGGAGTTTCTGTACCAGATCAACACCGGGCGGCGCTCATACCAGTTGCCCGTGACGCGGGCCCAACTCGCCGCGGACCTGCAGGCCTTCGACCAAACCTTGGTCACCAATGTGACCAGCGTGGCCCACGACCAGGGCATCGCTCCGACCCGCTGTCTCGTTTCGCTCACCGACCGCGCCGCCCGCCTTGAGGGGCTGGAAAGCAAGCTGCGCTCCGCAGGCTTCACCCGCATCATCCGCCTCCGTCCGGGCGCCGCGGCGATGGGTGCCGCCGAGCTGGGCGAGGGCTATGCGCCCGTAGCCGACCTCTCCGACGTCCCCGTCGAAGCCTCGGTTCCCCTCACCCTTGCATCCGCCCATGAGCTGCCGGTCGAGGCCAGCCTCCTGCGGCCCACCCCGCTCGAGGGCCGGCCCTCCCCTTCCCACGTTATCGTCGATGGCATCGGGCGGCCCATCAGCGAGGCCGGGCTCCTGATCGGGACCCGGCATACCCATAGTGAGGTGGACATCGCCCTCCCGGAGAGTTTTGACGCAGTGGGCGACTATGCAGTCCGCGTGACCCGCGATGGATCGCGCGTACGGATTGAGCTTCCGGCCAGCGGCCTGGCGACCGCGCCGGTCGATCTGGTCGCCGGCGACCGGCTATGTCTGACGGGCGCGGGCCAGACTACGGAAATCCTTCTCGTTTACTGCCCGGGGCAATCCAACGGCCGCGGCGCGGCCTGATTCACCGTCATGCTCCGGCAGAAGCGCAAAGAAGTCGAGGTGTTCAGCCTGTCCTTCATGGACTGCATCTGCTGCGGCTTTGGCGCCGTCTTGCTCCTCTTCATTCTGACCACCGGGCAGAAGACAAATTTTACCGAGACGGATCTGACCGATCTTCGCGACCGGATCGCGGCGATGGAACGTGAAATCTCGGATGAGCGGACCGAAATTGAGCGCCTAGCCAAGGCGCTCGCGATCGAGGACGTGAACCTCGACGGCCTGAGAGAGGAATCCACGGATAAGGAGACGAAGATCTCCCAGCGAAAAAACGAGCTGCAGCTCCTGCTGCAGCAGGTCTCCACCCTGAAGGATGCCTTGGCGAAGCTGCTCGAGGAGCAGCAGGCGATCCCTACGCAGGAAGAGCCGCCGGCTATCTCAATTCCCAACGTGGACCGGCGACAATACCTCACCGGCATCCGCATGGAAGGCGAACATGTGCTCTTCATCGTGCGCGCCTCGGGCAGCATGCTCGACGAGACGATCGAGGGCGCCAGCGCCCGCCTGAGCGATCCAGACTTCAAGAAACGCGAGGCCCCGAAATGGCAGCGGACCCTGCGTTCGCTGGAGTGGCTGCTGGCCAGTCTTGAGCCCGAATCCAAGTTTCAGATCCTGCTCTTCAACGACGAGGTCACCCCCTTGCTGCAGTCCCGGCCCGACGACTGGATCAGCCCGGGCGACCAGCAGTCGATCACCGAGGTCCTGACCCGCCTCCGGCAGGTGGTGCCCAAGGGGGCCGCCAACCTCGAGCGGGTCTTCTCGACCGTGCGGTACCTGCCCCAGCTGCCCGACAGCATCGTGCTGCTCACCGACGGGCTGCCGACCCGCAGCGACTCCATGCTCAGCGAGGGCGAGGTCGGCGAGAACCAGCGTATCCGCTTCTTCGAGATTGCCGTGCGCCAGCTGCCGCCGCGCATTCCTGTCAGCACCATTCTTTTTCCGTTCAGCGGTGACCCCGCCGGTCCGGCCCTGTTCTGGGAACTGGCCAACAACACCCGGGGCGCCCTCGTCAGCCCGTCCAAGTCCTGGCCCGACACGTGATCCATCGCCGTCCCGTCACCCTTTTCTCGCTCTCGTTCCTTGACTGCATCTGCTGCGGTTTCGGAGCCATCATCCTGCTTTTCGTCCTCACCATCGGGTCAAAGGACATGACGATGAACGAGGTCCGCGACGCGCTGCAACGGATCCTGCTCGCCCGGCTGGCCACGGCCGCCGAGTACCGAACCACCCGGGAGGACATGCAGGCCAAGGCCAGCGCCCGGGCCGAGATCATGGCCCAGATCATCCAGCAGGATTCGCTCCAGAAGATGCTCGACGAGCTGGACCAGCAGATTTCCTACCAGGAGGCAGGGAAGCAGGCCTTGCTGGTCGAGATCGACGAGAAGAAGAAAAGCATCGCGGCCCTGCAAAAAAAGCCCGAGCTCAAGCTCAAGGACGTACCGCCGACGCCGGTCGGCATTCCGGTCGGGAGCAACTACTTGGTCTTCGTGATCGACACCTCGGGCAGCATGCGCGATCCGAACACGGGCGAGTTCTGGCCGATCATCGTACCCAAAATCGACCAGGTGCTGAGTTCCTACCCCACGGTCGACGGCATCCAGATTCTCGACGCCGACGGCCGTTTCGTCCTCAGCCGCACCCGGGGCGAATGGCTCCCCGACAGCCCGGAGGTCCGGGCCGGTCTACTGCAGGCGCTCCTGCGCTACGACATCTTCAGCAACAGCAATCCCGTCCCGGGAATTTACCAGGCGATCACCCGGCTGTTCCAACCGGAAAACCCCACCATGAAGATGGGCATCTACATCATGGGCGACGAATTCACCGGCACCGCCGACGCGGTGATCCGGCGGCTCGACGAGCTCAACCCCGCCGACGAAGCCGGCGACCGCAAGATCGTGATCAATGCAATCGGCTTTCCCACCGCCGTCCGCTACCAGCTCTCCGCCGGCAACACCGGCCTGAAATACGCGAACCTCATGCGCGAGGTCACCTACCAGCACGGCGGCGCGTTTGTCGCGGTGAGCGACCTGTGACCGCGGGACGCGGTCAATTTTCGATTCTCGAATTTCGATTTTCGATTCCCGCGCCAAGTATCCCAGTCCGGCGGGGGCAGGATTGACCCACAGACGCTGGGGCGGAGCGCTTACAGCCGCCGCCGCCGAACCGACCCGTTGAGGATAAAGCGTCACTTGCTCGAGCCAACCAAGTCGGGCAAGCGAGCCAAACCTTGCCAAGAACAACGTTTGGCGGCGTTCCGGGCCTGAATTCGAAAATCCCGAATCGAGATTCGAAAATCCATCAGAGTCCCAACATGCCACGGAGCAGGCCGACGATCATCTGGATCGGGTCGGCGGAAGGTGAGCTGGGTTGACCCGGCTGCGGCTGTTGCTGCGGCTGGCCGGGCTGACCGGGCTGGCCACCCTGGCCGGATTGTCCGCTCTGGCTCTGCTGCTGACTCTGTTGTTGGCCTTGCTGGCCCTGCTGCCCTTGCTGCTGGCCCTGCTGTTGGGAGCGCTGGCCCATCTGCTGGCCCTGTTGTCCGCCCGGCTGGCCGGCTTGGGAAACCTGCTGGCCCTGCTGGCCGCCACCTTGTTGGCCACCGGGATTGCCAAACGGATTTGAGTCCTGGCCGTTCGGGATGCCATCGCCATCCGCGTCGCCATCTTGGCCATTCGGGATCCCATCGCCATCCATGTCGCCATCCTGGGCATTGGGAATTCCATCCCCGTCCATGTCGCCGTTCGGGCCGCTGAGTCCATCACTTTGCTGGCCCCCGCCGCCGGCCCTCATCGGCTCGGGGTCCTGACCGTTGGGAATGCCGTCACCGTCGATATCGCCGTCCTCACTGTTCGGGATACCATCGCCATCCAGATCTCCATTCGCGGCCATCGCGGGATCGCCAGGCCGGCTGCCAAACTGGTCATCATCCGCCCCATTCGGTATCCCGTCGCCATCGGCATCACCGTCCAAGGCGTTGGGAATGCCATCACCATCCATGTCGTCGTCCTGCGCATTGGGGATCCCGTCACCATCCAAGTCGCCGCCCGGGCCGTTGCGTTCATCCGACTCGGTGCCGGAGAAAGGCGTGTTGCCGCCGCTGCCATAAACGCCGGAATAATCAAAGCGCACCATGTCGACCTGACTTTCGGCCAGCGCAGGTCGTTTGGCCACGACCTCGTCCCGCACGCGCTCAAGCTCCCACATGTGCGTGCGCGCCTCTTCCCGATCCGCGATCGGGCCAAAAAAGTACGCCAGGTTGGTGTGCCGGTAGCGGACATACCAACCCTCGTCGCCGATGCCCATGCCGGTAACATTAATGCCCGCGTACTTCTCGCGAAAAGCCGGGGCGTCGAGTTTCCAGAGATCCGGGATCGCCTCGACCGGATA
>CAMAXB010000239.1 GCA_945862035.1 Opitutus sp. GAS368 | reverse complement strand
GCGGTCACAGCGGCGTACTGCTCGTCATTGAGCGAGGCGCGAAAGTCAATCGGGGGAACGCCGTCGGGCACGCGACGGCTGTCGAGGGAGAAATCCATGGAACGGATTGACGCTCAGGCAAAGCCGGTCCGACGCAAAGCAGAAATCGTAGTCGGCCGGGAATCGGTGGATCCGAGGGAAAGGGGGCGAAAAAGCTCGCGCGGGACGGCGGGGTGATATGGCGGGCGGATCGGACCGATAGGACGGATGGGACCCATAGGACCTATCCGTCCCATCCGTCCTATTCCTACAACACGACCAAGTCGTTGCGATGCACAACCTCGAGGCGCTTGCGCCCCGGGAACAGCGGCTTGAGCTGCTCGCTGGACTTACCCGCCGCCGACTTGACCTCGCTGTCGCCGAAGGCGGCGATACCCCGGGCGAAGACGCGGCCCTCCGGATCAACAATGTCGACGATATCACCCGCGTCGAAGGCCCCGCGCACACCGGTGACCCCGATCGCGAGCAGGCTGCGGCCCTGTTCGCGGAGGATGGGCACGGCCCGCTCGTTCACCTGAATCGTACCCTCCGGACGCTGGAAATAGGCGAGCCAGCGTTTCTTGGATTCCATGGGCAGTCCGCTGGGGACAAAGAACGTGCCCGGACTGTGGCCGCTAAAAATCTTGGTCAGGATCGCCGGTTCGGCGCCGCTGGCGATGAACACGCCGCACCCGGACTTGGTGGCAATCCGGGCGGCTGAAATCTTGGACACCATCCCGCCGACGGCGGTCTCGCTGGTGGTGCCGCCGGCCATCGCCTCGATCGAGGCGGTGATCTTCTCGACCACGGGAACGATCTCGCCGGTGCCTTTCATGTCGATCAGGCCGGGGGCGGTGGAAAGAATGACCAAGTATTGGGCCCGCGCGAGGCTCGCGACCATGGCGGACAGGGTGTCGTTGTCACCGAACTTGATCTCGGCCGCACTCACCGTGTCGTTCTCGTTGATCACGGGGATCGTCCCGTAATCCAGCATTTCCTGAAGCGAGGCGGCCACCGCGAGGTAGCGGCTCCGGACCCGCAGGTCGTCGTGGGTGAGGAGAACCTGCGCGACCGTGAGGTGGTGCGGCTCAAAGCCCCGCTGCCACGTCTGCATGAGCAGGCTCTGCCCGATGGCGGCGCAGGCCTGTTTCTTGGCGACGTCGGACGGACGCTTCTTCAGGCCGAGGCGGCCCATGCCAAGACCGACGGCGCCGGAGGAGACAACGATGACCTCCGTCCCTTGGGCCCGCAGGGTGGCGATCTGTTCGCAGACGTCGGCAATGCGCGCGGTGTTGAGCTGGCCGATGCCGGACGTGAGGACGCCGGTGCCGAGCTTGATGACCACGCGCTTGAGGCGCGGACCGGCGGGGAGCGGGGAGGGCGGGGCCATGGACGGAGGCGCAGGGAGCGGCGCGGCCGGAGCGCCGGCGGTCACCGGGCGGGCGGGCGGCTCAGACGGCGAGGAGTTCCTTCTCCTTGGCCGCCACATGGGTGGCGATCTCGGCGATGGATTTGTCGGTGGCGTTCTGAATGTCCTTTTCGACGCGCTTGTTCTCGTCCTCGGGCAGCTTGGCCCTCTTGAGGACCTCGAGCGCATCGCGGCGGGCGTTGCGCACGTGGACGCGGCCCTCCTCGGCGAGGCGGTGGGCGACCTTGACGAATTCCTGGCGGCGTTCGCGCGTCATCTGGGGCAGCGGCACGCGGACGACGAGATTGTCGATGGACGGATTGAAGCCCAGATTGGCTACCTGAATGCCCTTCTCCACGGACTTGAGCAGGCCGCGGTCCCAGGGTTGCACGACGATCATATGGGCGTCGGGCGTGGTGATGGCGGCGCATTCCTTCAACCGCATCGACGTGCCGTAGGCGTCGATCATGACGCCCTCCAGCATGGTGGGGTTGGCCTTGCCGGTGTGGATCGAGCTGAACTCATGCAGCGTGTAATCGACGGCCTTCTTCATCTTGACCTGGGCATCTGCGAGAATGGGGGAGGACATGGTGATAAGGCAGCATTCTCTAAACGGAACCGCGCGCCTGCCAAGGGCCAACTTTGCACCCGGCCGAGCCGGCGGCCCGCTGGGCGAGGGGCCGACCGATCCGGCGCGGAGTGCGGCGGTCTTCAGCCATGCACCAGCGTGCCCACCTTCTGGCCGGTGACGGCCTTCTGAATCGCGTGCGGGTCGTTGAGATCAAACACCAGGATCGGCACATTATTATCCAGACAAAGGGAAAAAGCGGTCGAATCCATGACATTGAGCCGCTGGCGGAGGGCGTCGATGAAGGTGATTTCGTCGTACTTGACCGCATCCGGGAACTTCTTGGGGTCCTTGTCGTAGATGCCGTCGACCTTGGTCGCCTTGAAGATCACGTTGGCGCCCATCTCGGAAGCCCGCAGGGCGGCGGTGGTGTCGGTCGAGAAGTAGGGATTGCCCGTCCCGGCCACGAAGATGACAACGCGGCCCTTTTCGAGGTGGCGCATGGCCCGGCGCAGGATGAAGGGCTCGGCGACCTGATTCATCGGGATGGCGCTCTGCACGCGGGTGGTCACGCCCATTTTCTCGAGGGAATCCATGATCGCGAGGCCGTTGATCACGGTGGCCAGCATGCCCATGTAATCGCCGGTCGTGCGGTCGACGCCGCGCTTCTCGCCCTGCAGGCCGCGGAAGATGTTGCCACCGCCGATCACCACGCAGACCTGGACCCCGAGGTCGTGGATTTCCTTCACTTGGGAGCACACATGCTCAAGGACCTTGGGATCGAGCGGATCGCTGCCCTTGCCGCGCAGCACCTCGCCGCTCAGCTTCAGGACGATACGTTTATATTTAACGGTGGGACTGGCGGAAGCCGGCGTGACGGTCATGGGGGGAGAGAACGCCTGGGCCAACCAGCCGTCAATCCGCGAGATGCCCTGATCCGAGGGCTGGAGTTGCCGTGGCGCTGCGACCTGCTAGGATTGGGGCATGATTCCAATCCTGTGCTCCCTGCGGACCTTCCTTGTGGTGATGGCGTTTGCGACCGGGCTTGCCCGGGCGGCTGGTGTGCCGGCGATCGATGCAGCGGAGGCCGCCAAGCGCGTGGCCGCGGGCACTGCGGTGCTGGTCGACGTGCGCGAACCGGCAGAGTGGACGGGTGGGGTGGTCGCCTCGGCGACCCTGCTGCCGCTGAGCGACCTCCGCGGGGATCGCAAGGCCTGGCAGCCCTTCCTTGAAGCGAACAAGGGCAAGGAGCTCATCCTCTATTGCCGGTCCGGCAACCGGGCTGGACAGGCCGCGACCGTTTTGGCGGCCGAGGGCCAAGTCGTGGCGAATGCGGGCGCTTTCTCGGCCTGGGAGGCCGCGGGTCAGCCCGTGCGCACCCCGGAGGCTAAGGACACGGCAGGCAAGGCCAAGTGACCCCGGACCGGTTGCGCTCCCGGGGAAAACGGGTGTCCACCCGCAAGTGGCGGCCGACTTTCGGCAAGATGAGCGGCGACTTCGGCAAGCCGTGCGCAGCGGTGGGGCGGGCGGACGGGTAGACTGGGGGCATGAACCCCAATCCTCCCCTGACTCCCGCAACGACCCCGGCCTCCGGCGATCCATGGAGCTGGCACCGGCGAACCCTGAACGCGCTCCGCACGCGCCTCGTCCGCGAGGCGACGGCGCACCGCAAGGAAGCGGACGAACTCCTCGGCGAAGCGCGCGACGATCACGACGGCCGGACGGCCGATGACAATGAGATCGAGACCCTGCTCGCCGAGGCCGAGGGTGAGCTGCGCCTGCTGGAGGAGGTCGACGCCGCCTTGGTCCGCCTCGAGATCGGCCGTTACGGGGTCTGCGAGGAGACCGGAAAACCGATTCCGGCCGAGCGCCTGCGCGCCCTGCCCTGGGCCCGCCTCACCCGCGAGGCGGCCGCTCGCCGGGAGCGCTCGCCCGGGTGACGAATTGGAGGGGGCGGCCGGCGTTCCACAAAGGACCTCGCCAGGCTGGAAAAGCTTTTGCCTATTGGGCGACGACCGTTCCTCTACGTCGTCCTGCCATGCCACGCCTACCTTTTTCCGTTGATCGCCAATCCGCCCGTTCCAAGGCCCGGGCGGCGAGTTTGCAAACGCTGCACGGGGAGGTCCAGACTCCGATCTTCATGCCGGTGGGCACGCAGGCCACGGTCAAAGGCCAGACGGTCGAGTCTCTCAAGGCGGCCGGCTCGCGGGTGCTGCTCGCCAACACCTACCACCTGCTGCTGCGGCCGGGCCCGGACGTATTTCGCAAGTTCGGCGGCATTCACCGCTTCATGAACTGGGACGGCCCGGTGCTGACCGACTCCGGCGGGTTCCAGATCTTTTCCCTGTCCGAAGATCGTGCGATGCAGGAGGACGGCGCGCGCTTCCGCAGCTATGTCGACGGCACGCTGCACCTGCTCTCGCCGGAAAGCAGCATCGCCATGCAGAAGGCCATCGGCAGCGACATCATGATGGTGCTCGACCAGTGTATCCCCTCGACCGCGGCGTTTGATCAGGCAGAAGCGGCGATGCAACTGACCCATCGCTGGGCGCAACGCTCGCTCGATGCGCGCGGAGATTCGCCGCAGGCCTTGTTCGGGATCGTGCAGGGCGCGTGTCATCCGGAACTCCGCCGCCAGAGCGCGGAATTTTTGGCGACGCTTCCGTTCGACGGCCTCGCCATCGGGGGCCTCGCGGTCGGTGAAACGCATGCCCAGCGCTACGAGTTCACCGATCTCGTCACGAATTTCCTCCCGGCCGACCGTCCGCGCTACCTGATGGGCGTCGGCACGCCCATCGACATTCTTGAGGCGGTGCACAGCGGGGTGGAC
>CAMAXB010000238.1 GCA_945862035.1 Opitutus sp. GAS368 | reverse complement strand
GCGGTTTCGGCGGGATTGAGCCCGGCGAGAATCTGCTGGAGGTCCTCGACCGCCTTGAGCGTGCCCTCGGCGCGGCCGGTCACGGTGTCGGCGAGGAAGTTGATGTCCTTGAGCCAGATGACGCGGCGCCCGCCGAACATCGACACCGTCTGCACGCTCTCGCGGAAGCGGTTCACGGCGGACGTGACCTCCCCGACATTGCCGGCGAACCCGCTGATGACCTCGCGGGAGAACTCATCGGTGACCTCCCGCGCGAGGTCCTCAAAGCGTTCGCGGCCGAGCCGGCCGACGAGAAAATCGTCGCCGCCGCAGATGAACGTGAAGGGCTTGGCTTCGGGCATGACGGGGAGGGTGCCATGCAATCCGGCCGGGCCGGGACATGAAAGAAAATTAACCTCCCGTTCATGTCGCGTTCATCCCGGGGGCGTAAGGTGGGGTATGCTCCCCCCGACCGTCACCGTCCGTCCCCGCGCTCTGCGCGCGCGGTTCCAGGATCTTCTGGCCCGCCGGCACGGCGGTATCCTGATCTTCCTCTTCCTTTTTGTGGTGATTACGTTGGTCATCCGCGTCGCCCTGCTGGCCCGGTCGCTGTGGTCAGTCGAATGGGATACCAGCCTGCTGGCAGCCTTTGGTTGGGGGACGCTCTTCGACTTGGGCTCCGGCCTGTTGGCGGCGATCCCGCTGGTGCTGGGTCTCACCCTCCTGCCGACGAAGACCTTCGCCCGGAACGGGGCCCGCCTGCTGGCGCATGCAGGGCTCTTCGCGATCACAGGACTGCTGCTCTTCAGCGCGGTGGCCGAGTGGCTTTTTTGGGATGAGTTCAGCGTCCGCTTCAATTTCATCGCGGTGGACTACCTCGTCTACACGACCGAGGTGATTGCCAACATCCGGGAGTCCTACCCGATGCCGCTGATCCTGACGGTTCTCGTGCTGGCGACGGCCGCGGTGTACGGTGGGCTCCTCCGCACGGGCGTGGTTTCCGCTTGGCTCACCGGCCCGCATGAAGCGGCGGGTCAACGCTACCGCTGCGGCGCCTCCTGGCTCGCCCTTGCGGCGCTGGCGGGACTCGGACTCGACAGTAACCAGATCCCGGGCTTCGCCAACACCTACAACCGCGAGCTTGCCAAGGACGGCCTGTGGTCGCTTTTCGCGTCCTTCCGGAACAACGAACTCGATTACGACGAGTTTTACTCGACCCTGCCGGTTGACGCGGCGTTTGCGACGCTCGGCCGTGAACTGTCCGCCGACGGGGCGATCCCGCTGGGCGACGGGCGCGACACCCTCCGCTACGTGCGCAACGAGGGCCCAGAGCTGCGACTGAACGTGATCCAAATCACGGTCGAGAGCCTGAGCGCCGATTTCCTCAGCACCTTCAACCGGGCGTCGAGGCTCACGCCCAATCTCGGTGCGCTGGCCGAGCACAGCCTCGTCTTTGAGAATCTTTACGCAACCGGCACGCGCACGGATCGCGGAATGGAGGCCCTAAGCCTCTCGCTGCCGCCCACGCCTGGCCGCTCGCTGATCAAGCGTCCGCGCAACGGGAACCTCTTTACCCTCGGCAGTGTGTTCCGCAGCCGCGGTTACGACACGGCGTTCATTTACGGTGGATACGGCTACTTCGATAACATGAACGCCTTCTTCGACGGCAATGGCTACCGCGTGGTTGACCGGGCCGCCGTGAAGGACGACGACATCACCTTCGCGAATGCGTGGGGCGCGTGCGACGGGGATCTCTACCGCTGGACCCTGCGTGAGGCGGATGCCGCCCATGCGGCCGGCCAGCCGTTTCACCACTTCGTGATGACGACGTCAAACCACCGGCCCTACACCTACCCGGAGGGAACGATTGATCTTCCCCCGAAGATCTCCGGCCGATCCGGCGCGGTGAAGTACACCGACTATGCAATTGGCGAGTTCCTGCGGGCCGCCGCCGCCAAGCCCTGGTTCAAGAACACGGTCTTCGTGATCGTGGGCGACCACTGCGCCTCGGTGGCGGGCAAGGTCGAGCTGCCGGTGCAGAACTACCACATTCCCCTCTTTGTCTACGCCCCGGGCGGCCAGTTGCCCACGGGCCGGGTGTCTGACCTGATGAGCCAGATTGACTATGCGCCGACCCTCCTCGGACTGCTCAACTGGAGCTATGCCAGCCGCTTCTACGGCTGGGATGTCCGCAAGGCGACCGGCGACCGGCGCGCGCTGTTGGGCAATTACCAGCGCCTTGGCTTGTATGAGCCCGGCGTGTTGGAGGTGCTCAAGCCGATGCGCGACGAGGATTCCTACCATTTCGACGTCCGCACCTTCGCCCTCACGCCCCGCGAAAACGATCAGCATTACCGCGATGAGGCGATCGCCTACTACCAGACCGCAAGTTACCTCTACAAGAATGGCCGCTACGGCGCGCTTTCCACGGAGGAACAGCAGGCTGCCGCGAAACGCTCGGAGGCGCTCGCGGCCCGCCATCGTCTCACGGATCAAGGGCCACGACTGGCGCACGGAACAGTCCCATGAGCCCGCGCCGGCACCAGTCCTTCGTCGGAATGGACCGGGCCTTCTGGCCGCTGCTGGGCGTGCTTGGGCTGGTGCTGCTCGGGTTTGAGCTCACGGACTTGGACCTCGTGGTGCAGGATCTCCTCTACGATGCTCAAGCGGGACGCTGGCGTGTGGACGCGGCCGATCCCCTGTTGCGGGCGATCTTTTACACCGGGCCCAAGGTCCTCCTGATTCTTCTGGGCGTGGCGAGCATCGCGCTGGCCGCGGGACCTGTCCGCTGGCGGGCGGCCCTGGGTTTTTCGTCGCCGGACAGCCGTCGTCATCTGATCGTGCTCGTCGCGACGCTCGCCACCGGGCCGGCGCTGGTCGGGTGGGGCAAGAGTGCCACCAATGTCTTCTGCCCGTCGGAAATCCGCCGCTATGGCGGCGATGTGCCTTATGTGACCCTGTGCGGGAGTTATCCGGCGGATGACCGGCCGGCGCGCGCCGGACACTGTTTTCCAGCGGGCCACGCGAGCGGCGGCTTCGCGCTGGTGGCGTTGGCGGGTATCGCCCGGACCGGACGCGGACGCCGCCTCGGGCTGGCCGCGGGCGTGGCGGCCGGCGGAATCATGGGGGCCTACCAGATGTTGAAAGGCGCTCACTATCTGAGTCATACGGTATTCACGCTTGCGGCCATCGCTTGGATCTTTCTGCTGTGGCGGCGGTTGCTGGGCGTGGCCAGTCGGGGGCCCGCGGATTCGGTTGATCCGAGATTGCAAAAAGGAGCTTAAACGGAACTTCTACCCGGCTGAGCGGTTCTCTAGGCAAAGGCCGACGCTCGTTCCTGTGTCATTCTCCTCATCCCGCCTGCTTCTTCTGGTCCTCCTGCTCCCTTCGCTGCTCCACGCTTCGGCGGAGCCTGCGGCGTCCGGCTCGGACGAGCGCTTCAACATCCGGGGCATCTTCGAGAGCCTGCTGCCGAACACGGAGAACAAGTACACGCTCCGGGTTACCCTCCGCCCCCATGTCGGCGACCTTGTTCGCAAGGACACGGTGCGCCTGCCGATCGGCTTCCGCTACGGTCTGAGCGAACGGCTGGAAGGCCGGATCGAGTTTGAGAGCTATTTCTCCCACGGTCTGGGCGACGTCGCCTTCGGTGAACAGGTCGGGTTTTCGGAAATCCGGCTCGCCACGAAGTACCACTGGAAGACTTTCCCCTGGCCGGGCTGGGACGCCGCCGTCGGCTTCGAGTACCTCCGCCCCGTCAGCCATCCGCCGCGCGAGTTGACCGATGGCTATGAGCACTATGTGCCGTACATCACCTTTGCCCACCAGATGGAGTCAGTGCCGGGTCTGCGTATTTTCTGGGGCCTGAGTTCAGACATCGTCAGCTCCACCTCGATCCCGCCCCTCCGGATGTGGAACGACCCGGGTGCCGACAACCAGAAGCTCAACGCCGGCTTCCTCTGGGACCGGGGTCGGCTCGCGTACACCTTCGAGGCGGGCTACGCTACGACCCGTTTTAATGACTCCGACGACCGCGACCTGATCACGCTCCGCCCCGGCGTCATCTGGCAGATCCCGCGCAAGTACACCTTTGAGGTGGGCGGCCAGTGGCAGATCGGCCTCGGCATGCGCACGGTGATCGGCCCGGATTCGACCGACGTGGGTGCGCAGGCGCGCGTGAAGGTGGATTTCGACTTCAAGAAATGGTGGGCGGGTTTGCGCTCGCGCAACCGCTAGGCTCTGACCGGGCGCGGACGGGCAAAGCGGATTGAATTGGGGGCGAGGTTTTGGGGGTCGCTGGCCGCTTCGTTTGCGGCTCTCGGCCAGATCGATCGAGGGCACACGAGTTCATCACGCCCCCATCGCGCCGGCGGGGCTGGTGACGCGTTTAAATTTTCTGATCCTGAATTCGCCTGATCCCTTGCATCCGCTGGGGCGCGGCGTCCGGTTCTGGCAGATGGCGCGGGCGGTGCAGGGTTGGCCAGAACCGAAGCGGCGAGTGGATCGATTCCGGAGTGAGGTCCGGACGCCGGCGCGTCACGGCATCCGGCTCGTTTCGGGGGCGGGGATGCGGATCCTGGCCGGTGCGGTGGTTTCGCGAGAGGAGGGCTCGAGGCTTGCGCACGGGCGCGGTGGCCCAAACATCGGGTCTCCTCGCATGGCTGCTCTCTCGTCTTCTCCCCCCTTCTTTTCCCTTACCCGGATGGCCCGGGGCCTTGCGCTGGGCGCGGGCTGCCTCGATACCGGGACGGGCCTCGGCCTGGTCTTTGCGCCGGCCTTGGTCCTCGGGCTGATGGGGGCGGCGGTGCCGGGGGCCGAGGCGCTGATCTACCTGCGCTGGGTGGGGGCCTTTGTGGTGGCGGTGGGGGCGAGCTACCTGATCGCGCTGGTGATTGGCGG
>CAMAXB010000237.1 GCA_945862035.1 Opitutus sp. GAS368 | reverse complement strand
CGCAGACCGCACTTTCGGAACGCTGCGGCTCTGCGTCGCTGGCGATTTACGGGTTCTGAATTTCGTGACAGGAGAGGCGTTCGGACGCACGTGAGGACAGCGCGGGGGTAAACCTGCGGGCGTTTGCTCCAACGCTCGTGGCCATGCCGCGTCCGGCTCAGGCCGGCCGCGATTACTTTACCGGCACCGCTTCAAGCGCGCCGAAACTGGCGGCGGGTGCGGGGAGGGTGCGTCCGATCTCATCGAGCCGGTAGCCGAACCCGGCGCCGCGGATCGTGGTGAGATCGAGCTGGCCGTCGCGCCGGCGGTAGAGACCCTCGTGGACGCGCGCCTCGGCGCGGGAAGCTTCGGGGTAGAATTGCGAGGCATTGGCCTCGACGCCCATGATCGTGCCGACATGGGCGGCGAGCTGGACGTGCGGGAGCATGGCCAGCATCGGATTGGTGAGATCCTGGACCATGAGGGTCATGCCGTGGGCCTTGGCCCAGCAGGCGCTGAGGAGTGCCCCGGTCTGCGTCTTGCACGTCTTCAGAGCGACACCGCTCCAGCCCAGCTCGCGACCGCGGGCGACGTGTTTCCAGTCATGGGCGCTCTCGTCCATGAACAGCGGCTTGCGGGCGGAGATGCCGTGGACGTCGATCGGGTACTTGTGGAGATCGTACGGGAAGGGCTGCTCCACGTAGAGGATGCTGCCGTAGATCCGCGGGTGCTCGGCGAGGAGCCGGTCGAGGATATCGATCACGTACTGCGGGTCGCGGGCGGTGCAGTTGAAATCGGCGGTCAGCCACGGGACATTGAGTTCGGCGGCGATTTTGCCGATGCGCACGGCGCGGGCGTAGTCCCAGGCGGCATCGTCTCCGCGCAGCTTGAACTTCAGGCAGCGCAGGCCATCGCGGCGGATCCAGTCGCGCAGCAGGACGGGGTAGTCGTCATTGGGCTCCTGACCGGTGAGGTCCTCCGGCCCGATCGCGTCGACGCCGCCGACCAGGTGCCAGACGGGAATGCGGACGGGGACCGGGCTGACAAAGAAATCGCGCGGGTAGAGGCCGTCGAAGGAAACCGCCGAGCCCTCCGCCGGGACGAGATAGTCGGCGAGGTCCCGGTTGAGGTGGTCGGGCCCGTACATCTGGTACACGGGCTTGCCGCCGAGCTGGCCGAAGGCGTCGTGGAGGGCGACATCGAAGGCGGAGCAGCAGACCAGCGCCGCGAGCCAGGGCATGGGCTCGTCGAGCCCGCGCGCGGTGTTCAGCTCGTCGAGCAGGCCCGGCAGCACATCGCGTTGAAACGCATGGCCCACCTCGATCACATCGCCCATCACCTCAAAGCCCGCCCAGCGCTCCGCCAACTGGAGGCAGAATGTGTGCATCGCCTGCTCGCGCACCTCGTAGCTCAGTGTGCTGGGCCAGACCCAGGTGACCGACAGGGGCGTCTCGCCCCAGCCTTCGACCTCACGTCCGTCCCGACCGCGCACCCGGATACAGACGCGGGCGCAGTTGACCCGGGTGACGACCTCCCGGCCGAACTTGAGCGGCATCCGGTTGGTGACCGGAAGGACGTACAGGGAGGCCCCGATGGGGCGGAAGTCGGTCGGATGAGACATGGAGAGGAGACCAGCGGCGGAGGCGGTGTCCGGGCCTAGGCCAGGGGCCTGCCCTTGGTTTCAGGGGCGAGCCAGATGACGAGAACGCCGACCAGATAAATGCAGGACAGAACCGAGAAGGCATTGGCCGTGGACTGCAGGATCGGCGTGCCCTCGCGGGAAAAGAGGCCCGTGAGATTGGCCAGCTGGAGAGATCCGATGGCGGCGAGCAGGCGGCCAATGTTGTAGCAAAAGCCCTGGGCGGTGGCGCGGACGCTCGTGGGGAACAGCTCGGGGAAGTAGAGCGGAAAGAATCCGTAGAAGGCCGCAGTGATGCCGCCGATCAGGAAGGTGGTGAGGTAGAACCATGCGCCCACCTGGCCATCGGCGGAGTACTCGTTGGTCTGGAAGAACAACAGGGCCGAGCCGAGGCTGAGCACGCACAGGGCGGTATAAGTGGAACGACGACCAAAGCGGTCGGCGGCGAGCGCCGCGATGAAAGCCATGGTGATGGCACCGAGCGCGGTCGTGATGACCGTGTGCTCGATGATCGGGAAGGAACCGGGAGGCACAAGGCCACTGGCCCAGCGGGCGGCCTGCTGGGTGGAACCCCAGGTGCCCATGAGCGCGATACCGGCGAGCACGGAGCCCAGCAGCAGGTGCTTCATGATGAGTTTGCGGTCCGCCTGCGAACCCGCGCTGGCATTGGTGGATCGACCGAGGTAACGGCGCAGGGGAAGGAGGAAGCCCCAGAGAATTCCCACGGTGCCGGCGATGGTGATGAGAAGGGCGATCGGCGCTCCAAAAGGTGACATGGGCGACCAGGCCCAGATCACGATCAGGGCCATGAACGAGGCGGCGAAGACGCCGAGCAGGTCAACCGTGGCCCAGTTGGAGGTCCGGCCCGAGTTCTTTTCCTCGAGCCATTTCGGCGACTCGTCGACGAAGAGCCGGATGAAGAAGATGATGATGGCCGGGGCGGCACCGCTGATGGCGAGGAAGCGCCAGGCGCGGTTTTGGAGCAGGTAGTCAGCGGTTTCCTGGCCCACGCCGATCATCGCGAGGAAGGCGGTGACCTGAACGATGGACTCGTTAAGCTTGAGGCTGATGAGACCGGTCAGGAGGAAGCCGACATTGGCGGCGGCGCCGATCATGCCCGCGATCCAGGCGCGGTTGCGGTTGCCCCAGATCTCATTGACGAGGGCGACTCCGAGCGCCCACTCACCGCCCATGCCCAGCGAGGCGATGAAGCGGAGGCCGGCGAACTGCCAAGGCGCCGTGACGAAGGCGCAAAGACCGGTGAAGATCGCGTAGGTGAAGATCGCGAGGGACATCGCGCGTACGCGGCCCAATTTATCTCCCAGCCAACCGAAGAGCACGCCGCCGGTGGCCGCGCCCACGAGGAACACGGCGATGATGACGGTGAACCATTGGCCGCGCACGATCGCGCTCTCGTTCGGCAGCAGATCTTGCAGCGCGGGGTTGCCGATGAGCGGGAAGAGGCCCATCTCGAAGCCATCGAACAGCCATCCGAGGATGGCGGCGATGAGTGCGGGGATCGCGCCGCGGTTGAATTTTTCCTTATTCGACACGGGGAGTTGAGGTGTTTGGGATTGGCTTTGGTCCGCGACTCCCATCAAGGAAGCCGGCAGCGAACGAGGAGGTAATATAAATTAGGCCGAGGGAATTCCCGCTGTCGACGTCGGTTTATGGGGCGGAGGCAGCCGTGGCGGAGGTCTCCTGGCCGACGAGGGGCTGGGTGATGCGCATGTAGGCGAAGAGATCGCGCAGCTGGGCGTCGGTCAGGCCATCCAAGAGGCCGTCCGGCATGAGGGAACGGCCCATGCCCTGCAGGGCGGAGATCTGGTTCCGCTCGATCGGAATGCTGATGCCCGCCATGTCGCGCAGGACGATCCGGTCCGCGTCCTGGGAAGCGAGAAAGCCGGTGTGGGTGGCGTCCTCCTTGGTAGTCAGGATGAAGGGTTCGTAGCCTTCGCGGATCTCGGCGTTGGGATTGACGATGTTGAGCACGAAGGTGGCGATGTCCTCGCGCTGGTAGGAGGTCAGGTCCGGTCCGAGATCGCCGCCCTTGCTGTGGAGGCGGTGACAGGCGTAGCACTGCTGGGCATAGATTTCACGGCCGGCGTAGGGGCTGCCGCGGCCCTCACGGAGCACGCTGACGATGCGCGCGATCTCACGCTCGGTTTCCTCCGGCATGACGATCACTTTGGCGCCAAAGGCCTGATCGACGCGGGCGCCGAGGGCGCCGCTGTCGACGAGGCGCAACTTGTCCTGCATCTCGCGGGGCACGGCGGCGGCTTCGAAGGTCCCGGCCTGGATCGCGTCGAGCAGGGCGTCGGCGCTGGCGCGGCGGCTGGACAGCACGGAAAGGACAATGGTCTGTTCATTAGCCGGCAGGGTGGCGAAAACGGAGAGGAGGGTCTGGCTGAGGGCGGGCTCCGGGTAGGCGGCGGCGGCGGCGAGCACGGCGGGCCGGAGTTCGGGATTGGCCTCGGACACCAAGCGGTTTAGCACGGCGGCGGCCGGGGCGTAGGGCACCTCGCCGAAGGTGGTGGCGAGGCGGACGCGGTCGATGACCGGGGTGGCGGGATCGGCGAGGCGCGTGAGGGCCTCGGTCAGGGCGGCCGGATCCCGTTGGCGGACCTTGAGGGCGAGCGAACCACCGCCGGCCTTGACCAAGGCGTCGACCAAGGCGGGTGGCATGGTGGGAAGGGCGCGGCCCTCGAAGGCCTGTTCGAAACCGGCGATCAGTTCACGGCGGCTCTCGCCCTCGGGGGCGAGGGTGAGGAGGCGCGCGCCGGCGAGGAGGTTTTCGGGTCCGCCTTCGGCCGCGAGGCGGCGCATGAGGCGCGAGGCGAGGTGCTTCTGTACGAGGGCGCGGGACCAGAGGGAGTTTTCCGAGGCCGTGGCGAACAGGCCGACGACCGCATCGAGGTCCGTGGCGACCTTGCTTTCCAGGGCCCACCAGAGCTGCAGCGGAATGTAGGGATCGCTCGCATCCGCATCATGGGAAACCAGCACCTCGATCAGCGGGAGCGCGCTGGCCGCGGGCAGGCGCTTGGCGGTGGCGGCGAGCTGGCTGCGGGTCTCGACGTGGGTTTCGCGGCCGGCCATCTCGACCATGGCCTGGGCGATGGGCGGGCTGACCTCGGCGCGGTCGCCGAGGAGGCGCACGGTCCACGCGCGGACGAACGGATCCGGGTGGACCAGAAGTTCGGTCGCGACGGCATCGGTGAAGCCTCCGCTCAGATTCAGTGCCCAGAGTGCCTCCAGGGAGAGCTGGCCGACGGTGCGGGCGG
>CAMAXB010000236.1 GCA_945862035.1 Opitutus sp. GAS368 | reverse complement strand
GATTCCTCGGTGCCTTCGAACTCCACACCCTCGATGGTGAAGCGCCGGCCGATTAGTGTGTTTAAATCGATCCCTTCCGTAATCACGTTCCGGCGAAACGCACTAGCGGCGAGCTTCGGCCGGCGAAATTTTTTGCGCGCGGCGAGCAGCGTTTCCCACGCGAAGAACGTCACCTGTCCGCGATAACCGGGCCGATAGCCATAAAAGCGATCGCCCTCGAGACCCCAACCCGCCCGGCAGCGCACGCGGGGCACATCCTGCATGCCGTGCTCGCCCGCCACCTTCCCATAACGGCCGAAAAAGTTATGGCCCTCCGAAACGAAGATATGGCGGATCGTGAACGACACGGTTTTTGCTACGCAAAAACCGGAGGCGATTTTCCGCGAGCGGAAAATGGCGGAGTAGATTCCCCGGCTTCACTTCGTTGCCCCTTGAACAGCCGCACCCGCCCGTCCATCAGTGACCTGCATCATGCTCGGCCCACTCCACCCACTTTCCGCCCGGCGGAAAGTGCCTAGGGTTTTGGCGCAGCCAAAACCCATGATCCACGGTTTCCAATGGGCTCTGGCGCGGCAGGTCGAGCGACTCGACTGGCTGCTCGATCAGCTTCCGAACTACGCCGCCTGGGGCTACAACGAGCTGTATCTTCATCTCGAGGACGCGATTGAATATCCCAGCCTGCCGGGCGTGGCACGGTCCGATGCCTATCGGTATAGCGACATCCAGCGGCTCGTGGATGCAGCCACGGCCGTCGGAATCAAGGTCGTTCCGATCGTCAATCTCCTCGGGCACACGCAGTATCTCATCAAGGTCCCCGAGCTTCGAGATTTGAACGAGCTGCGCGCTCCGGATGGATCCCCGCTGGAACGCGGACAGATTTGTCCGCTGCATCCGCGCACGCCTGAGATTGCAGCGAAACTAATCCACGACGTGGCCCCGTTCTGCACCGCGGGGAAGGTTCATGTAGGCCTCGATGAATCGTTTCACCTCGGGAAATGTCCGCGCTGCCGCGCTGACATCCGGCGCCGCGGACGCGCGGCGCACTTCGGCGATCATGTTAAGGCCATGGGGGCGCTCACGAGCCGGCTCGGACTGCAGATGGGAATGTGGGCGGATATGTTGTACTTCCTGCCGGCCGCGATCCCTTTGCTGCCGCCGGGCGTCGCGCTCTACGAGTGGTACTACTATCCGTTTGCCCGGCGCCCCCGGGTGGAGTTGTTCAATTTCGCGGAGTCGGACGTCGGTGAACGGCTGCGCGATCGCGGCCTCGAATACTGGGGTTGTCCGATGAACGGCTCCTTCCGGTTCGAGCCGATCCCGCACTTCGGCGATCGCCTGGCCAACCTCCTCGCGTGGTGGCGGCACTGCGAACGCGTGAAGGCGACGGGATTCCTTGTCACTTCCTGGGAGCCGAATCGGCTGGCCATGGAACTCACGACCGTCGTCGATGCAGCCGCGGCGTCGCTGTGGCTGACGCCCGGGGTTGAATCGCCGCGGCAGATGCTCGAAGACGGGTTTGCCCGAGTGTTCGGACGGAAGTCCCGTCCGCGGCAGGCGGCACGGGCGGCCCTCGCGAGCGATCGCTTTCCCTTCAGCGGTTATCCCCGCTGGGAAATCAATTCCCGCTGGGACACCCTCTCGCGGCGCGAACCGCTGGCGCCGTACGCCGCGGAGGAACTTCATTTCCGCCGGCTCGCGCGCCAGGCGACCGTCCAGGATCTGCCGGAGCCGCTCCAAGCCAGCCTGCGGTTTCGTCACTACCTCGCGGCGCGCGATGTTTCCGTGCGACAGCGGCTGGAACGCAAACCTCCGCGGAACCTGATACCGATTCCTTTTCGGGATGGCAGGCAGGCCGCCCGCGCCATGTGGAAACGCACCCGCGATGCGTCGGTGCTGGGACCAAACGAAGCCACGGTGACGGCGGATGCGGCGCGCCTGAAGGAGCCGGACGCCGGCGGTCGTGACTGGCAGATTTCGTACCGGGTCGAGAATTCGACGCCCGCCGCGCAGTTGGTGGCCGTGGAATGGCGGGCGCTCGATGGGGAGTGGCAGACGCTGCAGGCGTGCCACACGATCGAGTTCCAGGCCCGCGCCGCCCGTCGTCGCGGTGGCCTGAGCCGATGGCACGCCGCGCCGATTCCGTGGAACGGAATTCCGGCGGATTTCCCCCTGTTGCGCCTCGTTCTGCGCGGACTCGGACAGGTGACGATCCGTCAGGTTGAAGTCACCAATGGAGTCACCGCGCGACGCGTACCGCTTCGTCGTTCGATCCTGGGTCGCCCGGCACCGCAGCGCGGATTTCCGTTGCTCGACTGGGCCAAGAATCAGGATGCGATTCCGATCACCCTGCCCGCAAGAGAGCGCGCCGCGCGTCCACGCGGCGGGCCGCGTTCCTAACGACGAGTGGGTCCCGGACCACGCGCGTGGCGGTGTAGTAGGAGTCTCCGCTGATGACCGTGATGGGGAAAATTCTGGGTATGGGAGTAACCGTGCCCGCGGTCGGCATCAGAACGGGAAGCCGGCTGCCAGTGAGGACCACGGTCTCGTACTGGGACTGGTTCAACACGTAGGCGGGCCGTTCCGCGGCCGCGGCGTCGCGACTTAGCGAGGCACAAGACGTCGTCAGGAGGGCGGTCGCCCCGGCCAGAAGGTCAACGACGCAAAGAGCCGAAGGGAAGGAGGGCATGACGCGATAGGGTTTTGAGGGGAACGCGGCGGGGTGACTGACGGGCTTCTCGCAACGTGCCCAAAGTGCCGAAAAGTCGAAGGCGCCCTCCCTCCTTAGCGGCGCGACGCCGGCTTGGTCGGCGGACAAAAAAAGAGGCAGCAGCCTCATCGGCCGCTGCCTCGAAGAACGGGAGTCAGTCTGACTTAGAACGACTTCTTCAGCTCGAGGAAGAACATCCGGCCGACGATGTCGTAGGCCTGCTTGGAGGTGTTGCTCTCATTCGAACCGTTACCGCTGCCGGGCACGTAGGGAGCATCCCTGTTCAGCAGGTTATTCACGCCGGCCGTGACGGTCATGCCTTTCAGCCGCTCGCGCCGCATGCTCGGAATCGTGTAGGTCACACCGAGGTCGACCGAGAAGTAGCTCGGAATGATGTATTCCTTGCCATCAATCCGCTGGGCGTTGCTGATCCTCTGGCCACCGAACAGCGTACCCGGTGCACTGACTTCGGGCACGTAGGTGAAGAACAGCGAAGTCGAGAGCGACTTGTAGTTATGGTTGATGTACGGCTTGAGCGTGTAACTCGGGAGCAGGCCGTTCTCGCCACCCAAACCATTCGCACTGTCGGTGAAAACGCGTGCATATTGGCAATACGAATCGCGCGGGGTGGACCTAAATTTGTAGTTAAACAGCCAGTTGCTGTTAACGCCTAAATTGAAGCGGCCCACGTCCTTCGTCACGAAAGCATAATCAACAGAGACATCCAGACCATCAGTCTTCTGGTCGCCTGCCGGATCCGTGGCGATCGTGAGCGTGCCCGCATTAGTACTGGTCACCTGGTTGGCCGCGTTGGTGGTGAGGCGAGAATTGTCCGCGAAAACGAAGCCCGCGGCAAATTTTGAGGCCGCACCCTTAGCATTCAAGTCGGCATAAATGGTCGAGTAGTCGATTCCGCCGACCTTGTCCTGAGTAATATTGTAATAATCAACTATAATGCTCAGGCCCCTGATCTGCTTCAGAGAATATACAAATCCGGCGGTGAAAGATTTCGACTTGGAAGGCGTGAGGTTTGGGTTGCTCGTCTCCAGGGCCCTGCCAAATTGCCCGGTGACCGTCTTACCGGTTCCGCCGCCGGAGCCGGAACGGCCATCGCCCTCCAAAATCGTGTAACTGGGAGCATTCTGACTGGCCGGTCCAAAGAGGGAGTAGATCCCAGGGGCGATGAAGCCCTTGGCCCAAGTCGACCGAACCGCAAAACTGTTGTCCAATGGCAACCAACGAAGCCCGAACTTTGGCGTCGTTGCGCTGCCGCCCGGACTAATCTTTTCATGACGAACCGAGGCACTCAGGTCGACTTAATGCAACCCCGCCATGCCCTGTTTCGGGGAGGTGAACGGCGCATTCACTTCAAGGAAAGCCGCGCGATTAATCCGCGGCCGACCGTTCCAGCATCACCTGCTTGCCAACCCGGCGGCGCTCGGTCCTCTTGGCGAAGCAATGAAAGAACTTCAGGCGATTATCCGCCGTCTGACCGCGCCAAATACGGCGGAGTCGGTACTTGCAACACTGGTGACGGTCGAAGGCTCCTCCTATCGTCGTCCCGGTGCCCGGCTTTTGGTCTTGGACGATGGCACCCGGGTCGGCTCCATCAGCGGTGGTTGCTTGGAGGAGGATGTGATGGCTCGCGCCCGGCGGGTGAGGGCCACCGGCACGGCCGAGACGGTGGTTTATGACACCACCTCGGAAAACGACCTGGTTTGGGGCGTCGGCCTGGGCTGCCACGGAGTCGTCAAGGTCCTGCTCGAGCGATTGCCACGCCATCCCGGTTGGGCCCGGGCACTCGCCGACAACTTCACGGCCCGGGTCCCCACCCAGCTGGCGGTGGCACATGGGCAGGCACCGGGCACACCCGCCGGGACTCGACTGCTTTCCGACGGAGCCGTGGATTTTCCCGTGGGATCGGACTTCTTCGTCGACACGGTCCCACCCCCCACGGCGCTCTTCATTTTCGGCGCGGGTGACGATGCGCAGCCCCTTGTTCGGCTAGCGCGCGAAATGGGCTGGCGAGTGACCGTTGGCGATCCTCGCGCGGCCTTCGCCACGGCCGAACGGTTCCCGCAGGCGGATGAATTGATTGTCGCGCCCGCGGCGCAGTTGGTGGCACGGACAACCCCCGGGGCCGACGCCCTTGCCGTGGTGATGACCCACCACTACGTCCATGACGTGCCAGTGCTGAGGGATCTACT
>CAMAXB010000235.1 GCA_945862035.1 Opitutus sp. GAS368 | reverse complement strand
GAACGCCTTCCATTGTCCACTTCCGGCTTCCTGAGACTCGCGCTCTAGCCTGACGGGTTCGAAAGTCCAAACCTCCCGCTGCTCACGCAGCGGGCTACCCCTGCGGTGTAGCCCTGCGCGTGAGCGCAGGGACTCGATTCCCACCGTAGTCTGATCCGCGAATCTCAAAAGGTGTGTAGGGGCGTGGCTCGTCCACGCCCGGCTCCACGTCGCCCGCCGTTCAATCGTCACAAATGTCACGGTCGTGTGTCGGCCCGGTGAACAGATCGTGACGGCGGCTCATTAGGTTTGCCGAGATTGCGCGCCGTCTGGCCTGTTCGCGGGCAACATGAAGTTTGCACCACTTCGTAGGGTACTGATCGTAGCAGTGGCGTTGGGTTTCGCTCTGGTTCCAGGCTTCGCCGCCACGGATTCCGGGCCCCAAGGCTCCATTCGCGGCCGCGCCCTCAACCAAGCCACCGGCGTTCCGATGTCCGGCGTCACCGTCACGGTGACCGGGACCGATCGTTCGACCCGGACGGATCTCGACGGCTCTTTCCACCTCGGCGATGTGCCCGCGGGGACTTACTCCATGGCCGCGGGCAAGGAAGGGTTCGAGTCCCTCACAATCCGCGATCTCGGCGTGGTCGGCAGCGAAACGGTCCGCGTCGATCTGGTGTTGGGCGCGGTGTCCGCGTCCGGACCAGCCGCGGGCGAACCCATCATCCAGATGGAAACGTTCAGCGTCGCCGCCGATGTGATGCAGGGTTCCGGCCTCGGGCTAATGGTTACCCGCCAGCGGGCGGTCTCGGTCAGCGATGCCATCGCCTCCGACGAAATGTCGCGGCTCGCGGTGGGCAACGCCGCCGAGGCCCTCGCCAAGATGCCCGGTACGAGCTTCCTCGACGGAAAGTACGTCGTCATTCGCGGCTTGGGCGATCGTTACACCAACACCCAGCTGAACGGCGCGACCGTCCCGAGCGCCGATCCTGACAAGCGTACCGTGCAGCTCGATCAGTTTCCGAGCGATCTACTGGAAAGCATCAACACCCTGAAGTCGTTCACGCCCGACCAGCCCGGTGCCTTCTCCGGCGGCAGCGTGAACATCAAGACGAAGTCTTTTCCGGAGCGCTTCTTCTTCAGCCTCACCACCTCGACAGCCTACAATCCCGACGTCACCGGCCGGCAGATGCTCACCGTGCCAGGCGGCGGACGCGGCTGGCTCGGCCGCGACGACGGTACCCGGGCACTTTCTTCCGCCGTGCCGAACCCGATGCCGAGCAGCCTGACCACCACCACCGCGGAACTCGCGGCGCGCCAGGGCCAGTTCGAACTCGCCAAACAGTTGGACACCATCAGCAAGGGCTTTCACAACGAGCCGTTCTTTCCCTCAGCGCGGAAGGCCCGGCCGGATTTCGGCTTCGGCTTCTCCGTGGGCGACAGCCGTAAGTTCGGTCAGGATCAAACTGTCGGCTACCTGGCCAGTTTTACCTATGATCGGGCCTCAGAGCACGTCTCGGATGCGGTTACCGCCCGCTACTCGCAGGGCAGCGTCGACCCGCAGAGCCCGCGCTTCGTCGAGGTATCGCGAATCTTCACCACCGACGCCTCCGCCTACAATTTCGCGGATCTCTACCGGGCCAACCCCACCGTCCCCGGCGGCACCCCGGCGTTCGGAGTGACGCGGAGCGCCGAGACCGTGGACTGGGGCGCCTATCTCCAGCTCGCGTGGCGCCCGTCGGCCAATCACGAGGTGACCAGCACGTTTTTCCACAACCAGTCCGCCCACGATCAGGTCAAGCGCGGCATTGGCGAAGCCGTGCGATCGGATTCCGGCGGGGAGTTCCGGGAGAACTACGATCTGCTCTACACCGAGCGCGGGGTCAGCTCGTTGCAATTCGCCGGCCGCAGCAACTTTCCCACGTGGAATGACGCCAAGCTCGAGTGGCGCGCCGCCTTCAGCCGCAGCACGCAGGAACAGCCCGATTACCGCAGTCTCGAGTTCAAGTGGAGCTTCATCCTGCAGGCGTTCGATCCCTCGGGGCTCAACAACTACCGCTATTTCCGCGCCCTCGAGGAGGACTCGGTGGACCTCGGGGTCGATTTCACCCGCTCGCTCTCGCTGGCGGGTGGACGCGAGCTCACGCTCAAGGCGGGCCTCGCGCAGTTTGACGGCGATCGCACCAATCGCGAGCGGGCCTTCGTCATCCAGAGCCCCAGCGCCCGCACCCGCGCGGGCATCGAGAGTTTCCCGGGCACGGTGGGCATTGCCTCCCAGACGGCCAACGCGGTGAGTTTCGGCACGGTGATGCGTGAGATCAGCGCGAACCTGAATTACGACGGGGCGCAGACATTTTCGGCGGGCTACGTCATGGGCGACCTGCGCCTGAGCGAGCAGTGGCGGATGATCGGCGGCGCCCGACTGGAGCGCACCGACATTCTCACGACCCCGCTCCCGACGGCCGGGGTCACGGTCCTGCCCGGAGCTCTGAAGCAGACGGATGCCCTGCCGGCGTTCGCGCTCATCTGGTCCCCGTGGGACCGGCAGAACTTCCGTTTCTCCTATGGCCGGACGCTGGCGCGGCCAACCTTCCGCGAGCTGGCGGACGTGGTGAACTACGAGGCCTTCACGGATGAGTTTATTGGCGGCAACCCGCGCCTGAACATGACACTCATCGACAATCTCGACCTGCGCTGGGAATGGTTCGCGCGGCGCGGCGAGGTGATTGCGGCCAGTCTGTTCTACAAGCGGCTCGACCAGCCGATTGAACAGGTCTTTTCCGCCGGCCGCATCTTTCCCTCCAACGTCGATCGCGGCATCGCCTACGGACTCGAGGTCGAGGCCCGCCGTCGGCTCGATGGCATGCATCCCGCGCTCGAGAATCTGTCCGTGGGCTTCAACGCCTCGTTGATCAAGTCGGAGGTCACCATCAGTCCCGCCGAACTGTCCCTGATCCGCGCCGTCGTTCCCGGCGCGAGTGGCAAGCGCACGCTGTTCGGCCAGTCACCCTTCATTGTAAACTTCGATGCGACCCTGCGGGTGCCCGCGTGGGATTCACAGTTCACCGCGGTGTTCGGCGTGTCCGGGCGGCGGTTGGATCTCGTGACCTCGGGGGCGCTGCCGGATGTCTTCGAACAGCCGGCGCCGGCCCTCGACTTCATCTGGTCCCAGCGGCTCACCAGCCGGCTGAAGCTCAAGTTCACCGCCAAGAACCTCCTCGATTCGGCCCGGGAGAAGACCCTGGAGCACGGCGGAACCACCTATTTTTACGAGCGTTACTCCCGGGGCCGCAAATTCGGCCTGAGCCTGAGCTACGCGTTCGAATGATTTTCCTCCTCCCTAACAACAAAGACATCCGATTGCTATGAAGTCCCTCCTCAAACTCGCGGCCGCTTGTGCCGGCCTGGCGTTCGCCGCCGGCCCCGCCTTCGCCGCCAACATCAACGTCGCCCGTACGATCACGACCAATACGACATGGACGGCGAACAACGTCTACCTGCTCCAAGGGTACACCTTCGTCATCAATAACGCCACGCTCACGATCGAGCCGGGCACGGTGATTAAGGGCAAGGTCTCGACCGGCGCCGGCGCGGCGTCGCTCGTCATCACGCGTGGGGCCAAGATCAATGCCGCCGGCACTGCCGCCGATCCGATCATCTTCACGTCGGAGCTCGACAACCTGAACGGCAACCTCGGCAAGACCGACACCGGCCTCTGGGGCGGCCTGATGATCATGGGCAATGCCACGATCAACTCGCGCGCCAACAGCCAGCCGGCCGGCACGCCCGCCCAGGATCAGATCGAGGGCCTCTCGGTCACCGGCGACGAAATCGCCTACGCCACCTTCGGCGGCACGAACGATGACGACAACTCGGGCGTCCTCCGCTACATCTCCATCCGCCACGGCGGCGCCGTCATCGGCGGCGACAACGAGATCAACGGCCTGACCCTCGGTGGCGTGGGCCGCGGCACCATCATCGAGTACATCGAGGTGTTCGCCAACAAGGACGACTGCATCGAGTTCTTCGGCGGCACCGTGAACGTGCGGAACGTCGTCCTCGCCTTCGGCAACGACGATGGCCTCGACTTCGACCAGGGCTACCGGGGGAACGTCCAGTTCGTCTTCTCGATCCAGTCCGACATCACGACGGATCGCGGCGACAAGGGCATCGAGTGGGATGGCGCGACCTCGCCCCTCGACGCCACGCCGAAGGCATTGATCACGGTGGCCAACGGCACCTTCATCGGCATCGGCGGCAGCGGCGGCGCGAACACCGCGGTCAACATCCGCGACAACGTCGAGGCGAAGCTCTACAATTCCGTCTTCGTCAACTTCGCCAAGGGCCTCGATGTCGAGAACGACGTCGGCACGCCGATTCCGGACATCAAGAACAACCTCTGGTTCAGTCACACCGCCGCGAACAACACGGCGGCGGGACTCAACGCCCGTCCGACCGGCACCGTCGATGCGAACGCCTACTGGTCGACGGCCGCGAACAACAACACCATTGCCGACCCGCAGATCCGGGCCATCTCGTATGCCGCCGATCGCCTGCTCGATCCCCGTCCCGCCGCCGGCAGCGCGGCGTTGATGGGCACGGTGCAGACGCTCTCCGGCACGGGTCTCACCCAGGTTGCTTACAAGGGCGCGTTCTCCGACACCAATTGGGCGGCCGGTTGGACGAAGCTCTGGACCGACGGCTACTTCTCCCTGTCGAGCGCGGGTACGGGCGACGTCGCGGTCATTCCCGCCTCGGCCAACAAGTTCATCAACGTGTCGACCCGTGGCTTCGTGGGCACGGGTGATCAGGTCATGATTGTCGGTTTTGTCATCCCGGCTGGCCAGGCGCAGACCGTGCTGATTCGTGGCGTGGGCCCGACCCTGGGTTTGGCTCCCTTCAGCTTCCCCGGGGTGATCGCCGACCCGACGATTGAGAT
>CAMAXB010000234.1 GCA_945862035.1 Opitutus sp. GAS368 | reverse complement strand
GATCTGTTCGTATTGATCAAGCTGGGGCGCGATGAACTTGATCAGGCGGTTGAGCGTGTTGACTGCGAGATTGGGGTCCTCCTTGTCCAGGACGAAGCCTGCTACGAGCATGGCGATGGCCACCAGCGGGCCGAGTCCAAACAGGGTGCTGAAACTGAGGGCGGCGGCGCGACTGGCGGCCTTGGTTTCCTCCAACCCCGTGATCGTGATGGAGACGATGCGCAGGCAGGCGTAGCACCGGCCGCGCAGGGATTTCTCGCCGAGGTAGACGGGCTTCCAAATCTCCTTCTGGAAAATCGCAACGAGTGAGCGCCAACGTTTGCTGAATCCGGCCATGGCGAGGAGGGGACGGCGGCGGAAGCCGCTCAGTTCACCAAGCAATACGTGACCGTTCCCGTTCCCGCCAGGCCGAGCAGGCTGGCGATGCCGCGCAGGGCGAACCGGGTGAATACCATGCACAGGTACAGGCCTGCTGAACCGGCGACAACCGCCGCGAAAGGCAGCATGGCGCCCGGTGTCCAGAAGACGAAGCCCAGGAAGCCCAAGCCGAGAGTGGCCCGAAAACGAATGAAGGGGTCCATCGCGACCACGCCGAGGGCGAGGAGCACGAAGAGCACGAAGTCGACCACCCCGAGCAAGGCCAGGGGGTGAGTGAGCAGGGCGGCTCCATCACCGGCCGCGGTGCGATCCGCCAACGGCAGGAGGAGGCCCGTGGCGCTGAGCAAAAGGATCGCGGTCGCAACCCCCATGCCGACCTTGGCCGCCCGGGCCAGAGCCTCGGCGGGATCCGCCTTGTCCTTGGTGTCGGCGGTCGCGTCGAAGGAGACTGTCCCCGCGGTGACCTCGCCGGATTCAGCGAGGGAATAAAGCTGCTCGTGCGAGAAGGGCCCCCGCGCTTCCGGATCGGTCTCGTTGCGAATGTAGAATTCCAGCGTGGCCACGTGGGCCAAGGGTGCGCGGGTGGCCTCGCCCCGGCAAGGTTGTTTTGGCCCCGAAGCGGGTCCGGCCCGACTCGCCCTACATCCGCTGCAAGGTCCGCAGGCCCAGTAAATGAAGGCCGGTCTCGAGCACGAGCAGCGTGCGGGCACAGAGCTGAAGCCGGCGGGCACGAACCGTGGGTTCATCCACGAGGACCTTGTCCGCGCTGTTGAAGCTGCTGTAGTCCCCGGCTAGCTCGTAGAGGTAGAGCCCGAGAAAATGCGGCCGCAGGTTATCTCCGGCGAGCCGGATGGCGTCCGGGAACTTCACCAGTTTCCGCGCGAGCGTGATTTCTGCTGGTGTCTCCGGCGCGCCGGCTCCGGCCTCAAAGGCCGGCTCGCTTGGAGTCAGCCCGGCCCGGCGGAAGATCGAGTGGATGCGGGCGACCGCGTAGAGGAGGTAGGGCGCCGTATTGCCGTCCAGGGCAAGCATCCGGTCCCACGAAAAGACGTAGTTGCTGCTTCGGTTCTGCGAAAGGTCGGCGTACTGGACCGACGCGATGCCCACTGTCCGTGCAATCTCGCGGCGCTCCGCCTCGGGCAGCTCCGGGTTCTTTTCCGAAACGAGGGTGTAGGCACGGTCAACCGCTTCATCCAACAGGGCCTTGAGCTTGATGGTGCCGCCGTCGCGCGTCTTGAGCGCCTTGCCGTCCTCGCCCGTCACCGCCCCAAAGGTCACATGGTGGAGTGCGGGTTCTCGCCGCCCGGTCGCGGCGAACCACTTGCGGACCGTGAGAAACAATTGCTCGAAATGGTCGCCCTGGCGTACGTCCGTGAGCACGACAATCCCATCCGCCTTGAAGTGCTCGGCGCGGTAAAGCGCAGTCGCAAGGTCGGTCGACGCGTAGTTGCTCGCGCCATCCGCCTTGCGGATGATGAAGGGCTGCGTCTTGAAGCGGGGGTGCTCGGGGTGAAAGACCACGAGGGCCCCCGCGCTCTCCTGCGCTAAGCCCTCGGCGGTCAACTCGCGGTAGACCTGGTCCACCTTGTCGTTGTAGAAGCTCTCTCCAAGGTTGTGGTCAAAGCGGATGCCGAGGCGGACGTAGATTTCCTCAAACGCCCGCAGGCTTACCTCGGTGAAGGAACGCCACAGGGCAAGGTTCTCCGGATCGCCGGCCTGCAGCTTGACCAACTCGCGGCGGGCCTCCTCGAGGGCAGGGGAATCATCCGGGGTCGCGGCGTGGGCGAGTTTGTAGATGCGCTCGAGCTCCTCGATCGGATCGGCGGCCAGCGCGGCGGGGTCAGCCCAGCGCTTGTAGCCGTAAATGAGTTTTCCGAACTGGGTGCCCCAGTCACCCAGATGATTGTCGCGAATGACCGTGGCTCCCGTGAAGGCGAGCAGCCGGCAGAGGGCCTCACCAATGACGGCCGAGCGCAGATGCCCCACATGCATCTGCTTGGCGGTGTTGGGGGAGCTGTAGTCGATCACCCAAGTCTGCCCGGTATGGGCTGCGGCGGCGCCCCGGGCGAGGGCGTCGTGAGTCGAGTAAGCCGCCAACCACGCGTGCAGCGCGGCGGGTTTCAGCGTAAAGTTGATAAAGCCCGGGCCCGCGATGGCCACGTCGCAGTGGGAAAGGACCTCGGGCGGCAGCGCCGCAACCAACCGGTCTGCGACGGCGCGGGGATTGAGTTTACCCTGTTTGGCGTAGCCGAGAACTCCATTCGCCTGGAAGTCTCCATGCTTGGGATCCGCCGCCTTTACGTCAGGCGCAAACGCGTTCGGATCAAGCCCGGCGGCGGCCGCGGCCGCCGTGAGGGCCGCTTCAAGGCCCGAAGCGAGATGGAATGAGGCGTGCACCCCACGAATCAACGCGTCGCCGCCCGCTTCGCGCAAGGATGGAGTTTTTTCCATCCGCCGACCGGGAAAGATTCCTGATGTTGGAACAAAGGTAGTTACAGATTTAAAATATTCACCTAAAATGAGATAGGGATGTTTTCTCGCGCCGGTCGCGGGTAATTTTGACTCGACAACCGCAGATAAAGGCGTATATCCGTAAGCCTTACGGGCCAAGAGTCCTCTCGACTTATTCACAGTACACACATGACGAAACGCACCCTGCCTCCCCGGAGGTTCATCAAGCCAACGTTCGAGTTTCTGATTGAGAAGAAGCGCGACGGCGGCGAGTTCACTCAGGAAGAAATCCGCTACATCATCGACAGCACGCTCGATGGTGAAATGCCAGAGCACCAGCTCTCGGCATTGCTGATGGCAATCTACTTCCAGCAGATGTCGGCGCAGGAGACCGCTGAGCTGACCGAGGAGATGATGCTCTCGGGCGAGGTGATTGACCTTTCGCACATCGCCAAGCCGAAGATTGACAAGTACTCCACCGGGGGGGTGGGTGATAAAACCTCTCTCGTCCTCGTTCCTCTGGCGATGGCCAGCGGCGTCGTGGTCCCCATGATGTGCGGACTCGAGCACGATTACGTCATCAACACGCTCGACAAGCTCGCGGCCATCCCCGGCTTCAAGGGCAACCTGTCGATCGACGCCTTCTCGAGCCAGCTCGCGAAGATCGGCGGCGCGATTGTCGCCCAGGATGAGAAGCTCGCCCCGGCGGATGCCAAATTCTACGAGGTCCGCAAGGCCACGGGCACGATCCCGAGCCTCCCGCTCATCACCGGCTCGGTCCTCTCCAAGAAACTGGCCGAGGGCTCCGAGGGTCTCGTGATCGACGTGAAGTGGGGCAATGGCTCCTTCATCAAGGATCTCGAGCAGGCCAAACAGCTCGCCCGCTCCATGACCCGCGTCGGCCGCTCGATGAAGCGCCGCTGCGTCGCGCTCGTCACCGATATGAACCAGCCGCTCGGCGACACGGTTGGCACCTCGCTCGAGGTCAAGGAAGCCATCAAGCTCCTCAAGGGCGAGGGTCCCGAGGACATGAAGGAACTCGTACTCAAGCTCGGCATGGAGATCGTCCGCCTCGCCGGCGTCGCGGGCTCGACCCTGTCGGCCAAGCAGACCGTCCAGCGCCACCTTTCCGACGGCTCTGCCCTTGAGAAGTTCAAGGAACTCGTGAAGGCTCAGGGCGGTGACACCACGTTCATCGACCACCCGGACAAGTTCCTTCACGCGAAACATATTCGGAAGCTGCCCGCGCCCAAGCGCGGCTATGTCCACACCATCAACGCGGCCATGATCGCCCGCGGCGTGCACCTCCTCGGCGGGGGTCGTGAGAACCCCGGAGATAAGCTCGACCACGCGGTCGGCGTCTCCGAGATCAAGAAGGTCGGCACCCAGGTCAAGCAGGGTGAGCCGCTGATGATGATCCACTACAACGACGAGGCTAAGCTCGAGCAGGCGTTGGAGTATTTCAAGAACGCCTACCGCCTCGCCCCCAAGCGTCCGACGCCCCCACCGCTGGTCGTCGAGCGCGTGGCCTAAACGACGCGGAAGCGATTCCGCCTCGTTGCCTTTCCAGCCGGTCCCGCTCGCGCGGGACCGGCTTTTTTGTGCCGGAACGCTAGGCGGTGCGTCCGCTATCCAGCAGACTGACGTTTGGATCGGGCAGAGGAGGAGTAGCCCGCGAATCACGCGAATCGGCACGAATCCGGAAAACACATCCCGCTGAATGAAGACGATCTGGGTTGCGACCGGAACGGAATATCCGGGCTCGAGTCCGGGGTGTTTCGGAGATGACTCCATCCGTCTTCATTCGCGCGATTCGCGGGCCAATGCCGAGTCGGCCGCCGCCCGGCTGACCGCGGTGCGCTTTGTTTGCTCGTCCTTTGCACCGAGTCGGTTTTCGTCGGGGAGCATGTCCGAAGACTCGACGATCGAACCGATGGAAAAGGCGCCGCCGGTACCCGTGGACCGCTCCGTCTGGCAGCGGCCGTGGGCGCAGCTGAAGTTCGTCAGCTTCCAGCCCGCCATCTTCCCGCGCATGCTGGGCGAGGTTTCGCGCGACGCGAAGCCGGGCGACCTCGTTTCGGTCTATGACAAGTTTGGCC
>CAMAXB010000233.1 GCA_945862035.1 Opitutus sp. GAS368 | reverse complement strand
CCAGTCGACGTAGAGCGGCTTGATCTTGGTGCGCAGGAAATGGTCGGGGCAGGAGGTGCCGAGCTCGGCCAAGCGCGGGGCGTCCTGGGAATTGACGAAGCGAAGGATCTTGGTGTCGTCCTGGACGGTGCCAATGAAGCGCTTCTCCTTCGATACCTGGCCGCGAAGCCAAGGCAGAATGGCGGCAAAGACGGACTGGCGCTTAGCCTCGTCGAGCGTGGCGTACTTCTGGCCCCCGAACGCCGCAGCGTCGCCCCCCTTGGCGGCGTACTTCGATTCGATGTAGGCGGCGGCTCTTTCGATGAAGTCGAGCGTGCGCAGGTAACAGACCTTCTCGTCGTCATCCCTCGAGATGAAGCCGTGCTGGCCCATCATGATGGCCTTCACCGTCGGGTGCTTCTTCGCGATTTCCTGCATGGCGAGACCGAGCTCAAAGCCCGGACGCATCCACGGCACGTAGGCCATTTCGCCGCCGAAGATTTCCTTGGTCAGCTTTTCGCATTGGGCGGACGCCGCGATCGCGATGATCGCGTTCGGGTGCATGTGGTCCACGTGCTTGCCTGGCAGAAACGCGTGCAGCGGCGTGTCAATCGAAGACGCGCGGGGATTGAGATTGAACGTGGTGTGGGTGTACATGCCCACCATGTCATCCTCGGCCTGCGACTTCAGCCCCCGGTCGGCCCGCGCGGCATAAAGGGACTGCAGGTCGATCAGCTTCTGCTGGTAGAGGGAGGAGAAGTTCTCGCGCAGGCTGGTGCGCAGATCGCCGCCCGAACCCTTCACCCAAAGCACCTCAGTGGGCTTTCCGCTCAACGGATCCTTTTCCACGATCTTGGCGGACGTATTGCCGCCGCCCGTGTTGGTGATGCGCTGATCGCTGCCCAGCAGATTGGAGCGATAGATCAGGCGGCCCACCGCATCAAGCGAAGCGGCTTTGGTGTCATCCCAAAGGCAGTTTACGTAGTGATAGGAATTCATGCGGAAAGAGGGAGCGAAAGGGGATCTGGACGGTAAACTTCAGCACACGCCTCCTGCGCCCATCGCCGGGTGCGAGCAAGGCGTGCGTTCAAGCAACGTCAGCGGGGCTCATCCAATCGACCATTTCTGATGCTGCGGAAAGGACAGTCACGATCATGAAAAGTACAAAAATGGTAGTTTTCGCTCGATTTCCATCAAATTTCTCAAAATACGGCAGATTTCCGGGACTATTCACATCCGCGGGCGCGCCTGAAACAAGAAGATTTCCCGACCAGACGGAGCTGAATATTTTCATAAACCTTTTTCAAATAATACTTTAAATCTAAACATGATTCGATGGCCATGAGGGGCACCGACGGGGCAAGCCCCGCCACTCACAAGTTGCTCACAACCGGTTTTTCAAAAAGTGTGGCCTAGGCGCGCGAAAGCCCCCACGCCCCAGCAATCTCGGGCAGGCTGGCGTAAACGGCCGCGCCGCCGGCAGCCGCCAGTTCCGGCGCAGAGTGGGTTCCCGTGGTCACGCCGGCGAAGCCGAGCGATCCGTTCAGCGCGGCCTCCACGTCGAAGGGCGAGTCGCCAACCAAACAGGTCGTCGCGGCGTCCGCGCCCAGCGCACCCAACACATGGGCGGTGAACTCGCGCTGCGGCTTGAGCCAGGCGGTGTCGCCGGCGCCATACACCGCACGCAGGAGCGGGTCGACTCCCAGGTGGGCGCAGATCCGCCGCGCGGAGGGGCCGTATTTGTTGGTGTACACGGCACAGGCCACACCCCGCGCGTTCAGCGCCTCCAACAGTTCCCGGGCGCCGCCCAGCAAAGTGACGTCCTCCAGCAGGATACGCTGCGAAAACTCCATGTGCACCGCCTTTACCCGGGCAACGAGTTCCGGCGGCACGAACCGCGCGATCGCCTGCTCCAAGCCGCCGCCCACCGCCGCCCTGACCTCCGCCATCGTAGGCGCCGGATAGCCGAACTGGGGTAGCGTGTGCACATAGCTGCGGTGGATCGTCGTGAACGCATCCACCAAGGTTCCATCCAAGTCGAACAATACGGTCCGGTAGCGCATGGGCGAAACGCCAAGCTCGGCGGTCCCCGCCGGCGTCGCAAGAAATTTGGCTTTGCGCGGGACGGACGGCAGGACGATCCTGCGCCCGATGCCCGCAACGCCTGCCACGCCCGCTCCCTGTGCCGTCCTGCACGAAGAGGATGGCGTCCTGACGATCGCCTTGGGCGGACGCTGGCGTATCACGTCGCCCCGTCCGGCGTGGGATCCTCCCACCGAGCGCACGCCCCGGATGATCCGCCTGCGCATGGACGAGGTCGAAGCCTGGGACAGTGCCATTGTGCTCTACGCCTTCACGGTGAGCCGCTGGGCCCGCAGTGCAGGCGTGGGTTTCGATGCGAGCGCCCTGAACCCGGCGGTCCGCGACCTGCTGCAGAAGATGGAGGGCGCCCGCGAAACCATCGTGCCCCTTGATCGCTCCAAGAATTTTTTCACCGTCGTCGGCCTGATCGCCAGCGACCTTTGGACCGAGAAGAAGGAAATCTCCCACTTTGTCGGTGAATGCGTGATCAGCGCCGGCTACCTCGCCCGCAACCCGCGGAAATTCCGCTGGCGCGACTGCCTCTCCGAAATGCAGGCCTGCGGCGCGATGGCGCTGCCCATTGTCAGCCTGATTGCTTTTCTGGTGGGGCTCACGCTCGCCTACATCGGAGCCGTCGTCCTGCGGCAGTTCGGTGCCGACATCTGGGTCGCCGACCTTGTCGGCCTGACCATGGTCCGCGAGATGGGCGCAGTCATGACTGCCATCGTGCTGGCCGGCCGCACCGGCGCCGCCTACGCCGCGACCCTTGGCAACATGCGCGCGAATGAGGAGATCGACGCGCTCGAGACGCTCGGTATCCGCCCGGTGGACTTTCTGGTGATCCCCCGGATCGTCGCGCTCGGAGTCATGATGCCCCTACTGGCGCTCTACGCGAACGCGCTTGGCATCATCGGTGGCATGGCCGTCGCCGCCGGCGTGCTCGATATCCCGCCCACCGCCTACTGGATCGAAATGCTGACCATCGTCGACCTCTCGGACGTCAGCACCGGACTGATCAAGGCCTTCACCTTCGGGATCATCGTGGGGATCTCGGGCTGCATGCGCGGGATGCAGGCCCACCGCAGCGCCGCCGGCGTGGGCCTCGCCGCGACGTCGGCCGTCGTCACGGCGATCCTGTTCATCATCGTTTCCGACGCCCTCTACGCCGTGATCTTCAACATCCTCGGCTGGTGATCCCATGACCACCCTCCCCGCCATTGATGTCACCGGGCTCGACTGCGGCTACGACGGCAAAGCCATCCTCTCCGGCCTCAATTTTTCCGTGCAGCGGGGCGAGATCTTCTTCGTCATCGGCGGCTCGGGCTGCGGCAAGAGCACCCTGCTGCGCAATCTGATCGGCCTGCTCCGGCCTCTCGCGGGGCAGGTCAAGTTTTCCGGGGAATCCTTCACCAACGCCGACGCCGCACGCCGCCGCGAGCTCCTGCGGACTTTCGGCGTGCTTTACCAAAGCGCGGCGCTCTGGTCCTCCCTCTCGCTGCGCGAGAACATCACCCTGCCCCTGGAGGAGTACACCGAGCTCACGCGCGACGAGCGCGACGAACTCGCCGCCCTCAAGCTCGCCCAAGTTGGCCTCACCGGATACGAGGACTATTTTCCCGCGGAGATCAGCGGCGGCATGAAGAAACGCGCCGGCCTCGCCCGCGCCCTCGCCCTCGATCCGGAGATCGTATTTTTCGACGAACCGTCCGCCGGTCTCGATCCCGTCACTTCGCGCAGCCTCGACGAACTCATTCTCGCCATCCGGGCCACGCTGGGGACGACCTGCGTGGTCGTCTCACACGAACTAGACTCGATCTTTGCAATCGCGGACCGGGTGATCATGCTGGACAAGCAGGCCCGCGGCATCATCGCCGCGGGCGATCCCCGGGTCCTCGCCCGCGAAAGCAAGGATCCCCGGGTCCAGGAATTTTTCCACCGCGCCGCCTTTCCGGAGGCCGCTCCAAACTCGCATTGAGTTAACGCCCGCAATCCTCTCAACTCTCCGCCGTGAAAACCAAGGTCAGTCCCGCCGTCATTGGCATGTTCGTGCTGGGTGCCATGGCCCTTGGCGTCTTCGCCCTGATCTCGATCGGTGACGTCAACTTCTTCTCCCGGCCCCAGCGATTCCTGGTGAATTTTGACGAAACCGTCCACGGGCTCGACGCCGGCTCCCCGGTGAAGCTGCGGGGCGTGCGCGTGGGCCGGGTCGTCTCGATCAATCTGCGCTACCAGCCGGACAGCAGCGAATCCGTCGTCACGGTCGTGTGCGAGCTCAGCCGCGACGTCCTCGCGGACAAGGAGGGCGTTCCCATCGACGTCTCCGACCGCGCCGAACTTGAGCGCCTGATTGCCCGCGGCCTGCGCGCCCAACTCGGGGTCATCGGCCTCGCCACCGGTCTCCTCTACGTCGAACTCGATTTTTTCGACCCCAAGGCCTACCCCGCTCCGCCCACCAGCGCCGTGGACCTCCGCTACGCCAATGTGCCGGCCGTCCCCTCGACCATCTCCGAGTTCCAAGCGAGCCTGAGCGAAATCCTCACCAACCTGAAGGGCATCGACTTCGCCGGGCTCTCCCGCGAACTCCATGGCCTCGTCGGCGACGCCCGCCGGCAGGTCAATACCCTCGACGTCAAGGACCTGATCACCCAGTGGACCGCCGCCGGCGGGGCCGTCCAATCCCTCGCCTCCTCGCCCGAAATCAAGGAGACCGTCACCAATCTCAACGGCGCGGTCACCGACCTCCGCGGGGTCCTCGCCCGGATCGACCGGCAGATCGATCCCACCGCCGCCAACGTCGACACCACCCTCGACGAGGTCCGGGCATCCCTCGCCGCCTTCGATCAGCTCGCCAACACCCTCCGCGCCTTCATCAATTCCCAGCAAAATCTCGGCGACAACGCCAACCAGGCCTTCGGCCGCCTC
>CAMAXB010000232.1 GCA_945862035.1 Opitutus sp. GAS368 | reverse complement strand
TGCAAGTTGGCTATGCCGCTGAAGACCAGCACCCGCAAGGTGGGCAGAAGGGCCTTGGCTTCGCGCAAGACCCGAAGGCCATCGGCCTCCGAGGGTAGGGCCAGCTCGAGCAACACCAGATCCGGTCGAGCAGAAGCGACGAGCTCCAGCGCTGCGTCTGCCGTGTTGCTTATACCAATGATCTCATAATGCCCCTCATCCGCCAAATGCATCGCGAGCACATCCGCCAGAATCGGGCAGTCCTCCACGATTACTAGACGACAAGCAGACATGGGGTCATATTGATTATGATGGCGCTCTTTAGAGGTCGTGCAGTGTGTCGGTTTGAGGTAGAAACGGGCCAAATCCAGAACGCTCGACCTATATACAACTGGCCAAGCGCAAGAGGGTATCGATACAATATCGATGAAACCGCCTAAATAACCGACGTAACCGCGCGACCCTAGAGGGTCAGCCGGAATGGCGCTAAGCCGAACTCATGCAATTGGCGGCACAGAATTCAGGATGAACCCGTGCATAAGTCATTCATGGCTGTGATTCCGAGTTCAAAAATGCCGTCTGCAATGCAGTTGAACTATTTGGTAGTTCGAGCCTCCCTCGCGCAGTGGCTTCAACTGCATGAGTCCGGCTAAGTTCAGGGGGTGGATCGTCTGCGAAACAGAATCAAAGTCGTTGGCACTCAACCCAGGTGTCTCTCTCACTTAGCGGCATTCCGGCCTACCCCCTTGCAGCGGAGGCCCAGCGTTTGAGGGCCTGGCCGGTGAGGGAGCGTTCGCAGGCGTCGATGCCCTTGCGGGGGCCGGCGTAGACGAGGTCGCCGCCGGCAGAGCCGCCGCCGGGGCCGAGGTCGATGATCCAATCCGCCAAGTGGATCACGTCGAGATTGTGCTCGATCACGATGACCGTGTTGCCCTGGTCCCGCAGCTTGAAAAGCAGGTCCATCAGATTCTGGATGTCGACCCAGTGCAGGCCCGTCGTCGGCTCGTCCAGAATGTAGAGCACCCCGCCCTGCCCGCGCTTGCTGAGTTCCAGCGAAAGCTTCAGGCGCTGTGCTTCGCCGCCGGACAGGGTCGTCGCCGACTGGCCGAGCTTGAGGTAGCCGAGCCCAACCGCGTTGAGCGTTTCCAACTTGTCCATCACGCGCGGGATGTTCCGGAAAAGCTGCGTCGCCTCTCGTACCGTCAGGTCGAGCACGTCGGCGATCGATTTGCCGTGAAAGAGGATCTCCAGCGTCTCGCGATTGAAACGTTGCCCGCCGCAGCTCGGACAGGGCGCGTAGGCGTCGGCCATGAACTGCATGTCCAGCTTGATCACGCCGTCGCCCTGGCAGCGTTCGCACCGCCCGCCCCGGACGTTGAAGGAGAAGCGATTCGCCTTGTAGCCGCGCACCTTGGCCAGCGGGACCTGCGCGTAGAGATCGCGCAGCAGATCGAGCAGCTTGGTGTAGGTCGCCGGGTTCGAACGCGGGCTGCGGCCGATCGGCTCCTGGTCGACCTGGACCAGTTTCTCGAAGAAATCGAGGTGCTCGATGTGGCGATGCTTGCCGGGAATGGACTTCGCCCCGTTGAGTTTGCGCGCGGCGGCGGCGGCCAAGATGTCATTGACGAGGGTGCTCTTACCGGAGCCGCTCACGCCCGTGACGCAGGTCAGCAGGCCCACGGGGAAACGGGCGTCGATCCCGCGCAGATTATGCTCCCGCGCCTCGCGCACGGTCAGGTAGGCACCGTCGGGCTGCTTGGGCTTCGCATCGCGCATCACGGCCATCTTGCGCGCGAGATAGGGACCGGTGCGGCTGACTCCACGGGGAGCGGCGATCAGAGCCTCAGGCGTGCCTTGAAACAGAATCTTCCCGCCCTCGGTTCCGGCCTCGGGGCCGAGTTCGATGATCTCGTCGGCCATCCGCATCGTGTCCTCGTCGTGCTCCACCACCAGCACCGTGTTGCCCCGATCGCGCAGCTCGCGGAGGGTTTCGAGCAGTTTCTGATTGTCGTGCGGATGCAGGCCGATGCTCGGCTCGTCGAGGACGTAGATCACGCCCATCAGCCCCATGCCGAGCTGCGTGGCCAGGCGCACGCGCTGGGCCTCGCCGCCGGAGAGTGTGGCGTAGTCGCGGTCGAGCGTGAGGTAGCCCAGCCCGGTCTCGCGCAGGAAGCGCAGGCGCTGCTCGATCCCGGTGACGATTTCCTTGAGCGCCGGATCGCCGCCAAAGGCCTCCGCGAGGGCCGAGGTGACCCCGTGGGCCGAGTCCACATCGAGTTTGAAGAAGCGATCGATGCCGAGCGACGTCAGCATCGTGTCGTCGACCGCAATGCCCGCCCCGGTCAGCGCCACGCGCACCGCGGCGCTGCGGGCATTGAGCCGCGTGCCGGCGCACTCGGGGCAGGTGCCGCTGATCATGAAGGTTGTCAGGCGGGCGCGAAACCCCTCGCTGGAAGTGGCGCGCCAGCTCTCGTCGAGCAGGCTGAGAACCCCGGGGAAGGTTCCTGACTTGGCCTCGCGCAGGCGCCGAGCCTTGAAGGCGAACAGGCGCTCGCCCGCGCCATGCATGAGAGTGTCACGCACCGTTTCGGGCAGGTCCTTCCACGGCGTCTCCGCATCGAAGGGCAGCTGTTCGGCCAGCTGCTTCAGGATCGCGTTGTGCTTGATGATCAGGTTCCGGCCGCCGAGGCGCCACGGCTTGATCGCGCCCTCGCGGACGCTCTTGGCGGCGTCCGCCACGACCAGCTCCGGAACAAAACGCAGCTTGCGGCCGAGCCCGCCGCAAGTGCCGCACGCGCCCTCGGCGTGGTTGAAGGAGAAATGGCGCGGCGTGAGCTTCGCAAAGACATCACCGCAGAGTTCGCAGGCGAGGGACTGGCTGAGCGTCAGCTCGCGCCAGGGGGCGGACGCGTGGGCCTGCGCGAGGATGAGGGCGCGGTCGCCGCCCTCGCGGAAGGCAAGTTCGAGGGAATCCGCGAGACGGCTCCGCTGGTCGGCCGAGGCCACGAGCCGGTCGATCACGACCTCGACGGTCAACTCGCGGGCGCCGGTCGGGAGGAGATTGGGCTCATCGAGGTTGCGCACCTCGCCGTCGATGCGCACGCGCTGGAAGCCGCGCTGGCGCAGACGGGGCAGTTCATCGCGCAGTACGCTCGACTTGGCGCGCATGAAAGGCGCGAGCAGAATGATGCGCTCGCCCGGGGCGGATGCGAACACGCGGTCGACATTGTCATCGAGGGAACGCCGGACGACGCGCCCGCCGTCCTTCGGGCAGCGCTGCTCGCCGTGGAGGGCCCAGAGAAGGCGGGCGTAGTCGGCAATCTCCGTGACCGTGGCGATGGTGGTGCGGGGCGAGGAGCCACCCGTGCGCTGCTCAATTGCCAGAACCGGGGAAAGACCATGGATGAAGTCGACGTCCGGACGCTTGAGCTGTTCAAGGACCTGTCGCGCCTGGGTCGACAGAGACTCCATGTATTTGCGATAGCCCTCGGCGTAAATCGTATCAAAGGCGAGGGATGACTTGCCCGAGCCGCTGGGCCCGGTGATCACGACCAGCCGCCCCCGCGGGAGCTTTACCTCGAGATTCTTGAGATTGTGCTCCCGAGCGCCTTTGACGTGGATGTGGGTGGCGGCCTGCATGGCTGGAACCAGCACCTTACTCAATTTCCGGCGGGTGCAAGGCCCTAAACACATAATTATCGCCCGACCCGAAAGTTCGTAATTCCGTCCAACCGGATTCGCCTTGAACGACGGCCGGAGGCTTCGTTACATTTTCGGCACAGTTGCCGGGTCAGAGTACCCCTGATACACCCTACGAGCTTTCCCCCATGGTCTGGCTCAGCTGTCATCCCTAACTCTGCATGAACATCCATCCTTCATCCTCGGTGCCTTCCGGCTTCCGCCGATCCGGTCCCCTCCTCGCGCTGGCTCTGACTTTGGTCACGGCGCCCCTCCAGGCCATCACGTTTGAGCAAGGCCTCCTGAGTGGGAGCTTTGACTCCACCTTCTCGCTGGGCGGTCTTTACCGCCTCGGTGACCCAGATCGCCGATTCTACGGCGTCTCGAACGGTGGCCTCGCGAACTCGGTGAACACCGACGACGGCAATCTCAATTACCGCAAAGGTTGGGCCTCCCAAGTCTTCAAGGGCACGCATGATCTCGAGGTCCAGTACGGCGAGAACTTCGGGTTCTTCACCCGCGTCACTTATTTCTATGATTGGGAGAACGCGGAGACGGTACGCGCGCGCAAGCCCCTTACCGAGCAGGCCCGCGAGCGGGTCGCGGAGCGGATTGAGTACCTCGACCTGTACGGACTTTTCCGGTTTGAGGTCGGCAGCCGTCCGGTGGACCTGCGTATTGGCCGGCAGGTGCTGAGCTTGGGCGAGAGCACCTTCATCCCGAACGGTCTCAACGTCGTCAACCCGGTCGAAGTGTCCAAGCTCCGCGTGCCCGGCGCCGAGCTGCGCGAGGCTTTCCTGCCGGTCAATATGATCAAGGCCTCGATCGGCCTGACCGACCGCACGACGCTCGAGGCCTTCTGGCTGCTTGAGTTTCGCCGCACCGAGATCGAGCCCGCCGGCACCTATTTCTCGACCAATGACTTCGCGAGCCGCGGCGGCTCCCAGGTTTATCTTGGCTTCGGCGCCCTGTCGGACCGCAGCGCGTTGGGCGCGATCCCGCGCGCCCCTGATCGCACCGGTGGGGATCTCAATCAGTATGGTTTTGCCCTGCGCACGCTCGCGGCCGGGTTGAACGACACCGAGTTCGGCCTGTACTTCGCCAAGTATCACAGCCGCGTGCCGCTGATCAGCGCGCGCACGCCGACGGGGCCCATTAATACGAATCTCACGGGTCCGCTCACGGCGGTCTTCATCAGCGCGGGCCTGCCGGCCGCCAACGCCGCCGCCCAGGCCGATGCCGTCTGGGGTCTGATCGTGCTCTCCCAGACCAATCCTGGTGCGCTCACCCCGGTGCAGCTGGCGACCCTCCAGGCCGCGTCGACGCAGGCCGCCATCAATGGCGCCCGCCAGATCGCCCTGCTCACCGCCGCGGCAACCGGTCGCTACTTCACCGAGTTCCCCGA
>CAMAXB010000231.1 GCA_945862035.1 Opitutus sp. GAS368 | reverse complement strand
CAAGGACCTCAAGCTCCGGAGCGGATCCGGCGTGCTGAAGGGCGGGACCAAGGCAAAGAATATTCGCCTCGTCGACGGCGACCACGAGATCGACTGCAAGGTCGATGGTATCGCCATGGCCCTCAAGGCCTGCTTCGTGAAGAAGGCCTAGCGTCTTTCCTGCCGAGCCCGCGTCCTCGTCAGACCTTGGGCGCTTCCCGGTTCGGGACGTGAGCCGCCTGCCGGAGGACCTCCGCCACGGAGATCTTTTGCTGATGCGCGAGGCCGTTGAGCCGCGAGGCCTCGGCCGAAGTCAGCGTCGTCAATCGCGCCGTGCCGTCGCGATCGGTCCACTTGATGTGATGGATGCGCTGGCGGGAGGCCTTGACCAGGTCCCGGAGAAATTGAGCCTCATCCACGATCGGCTGATCGCTCATGACTTGGCCTTCTGCTTTGGCGCCACGGGCTTGGCCGCTTCGCCCACCACCCCGTCTTTCCGGAACACCGGCAGCGGATTCTTCTTCGAATGATACCGCTGGTTGTACTTCTGGTCCTTAATCGTCGGCAGGTATTTGGCGCCCATCCCTTGAGCCCGACATGATTGCCGACGCGGGCAATCAGAATCGCGCCACCGGCGCGCCCTGAAGGGTGAGATCGCCTGGGAAACACCCGGCGAGCGATTTGCGGGATCGGGTGCCGGATTGCCGACGGTTTCGCGGAGCGATCGGCCGGGGAGATTTGCGGCTACCTGTACGTTCTCACCGGTCTTCCGACCAGCGGGAACAGTCGCTAAACTCACTGGTCGCACTCCTTGTTAAGCGAGAAGCTGCTCCATGAGTTCGCCGAAGGATCCCGCCCCAAAGTCTGACGTCGGACCTTGCAGAACCGGCGCTGAGTTCCATGCTTTCCGGATGGCATCCCAAGGTTCGGCCGGAAACGTCATCGCAGCCCTAGCCAGCTTCTTCATTCCCGGGCTCGGCCAGCTCCTGCAGGGACGATTGATCAAGGCCGTGTTCATGTTTGTCCTGGCCGCCGTCCTATGGTGGTTCCTGCTCGGCTGGGTCGTCCATCTTTGGTCGATCCTGGACGCAGCTCTTTTCAAGCGACCGGCCTCATGAGGTCCGCGGTTCCCACGGTCGACCTGGAACCGGTTTTTGAACCGACACCCGAGGCGGCGCGGCGCCTGCAGCGGCTGCGCCGATTGGCTTGGATCCTCGATCGGTCGATTCCGCTGGGAGGAGGCTACCGGATCGGACTCGATCCGATTATCGGCCTCATCCCCGGGCTGGGCGACTGGCTGGGTGCAGCGCTTTCCCTGTTTATCGTGCACGAAGCGGTGCGCTTGGGCGTCCCCGCTCCCGTCGTTGCCCGCATGCTCCTCAACATCCTCATCGAAGCGTCGGTCGGTACCGTCCCCGTGCTCGGCGATATTTTTGACGCCGCCTGGCAGGCCAATCAGCGCAACCTGCGACTCGTCGAGCGCCATTATGATCCGCGGCGGCGCCCGCAGTCACTTCGCCGGATGGCGCTTCTGTTCGCCGGGTTTGCGGTCCTGTTCTTGATCGCCCTCGGCGCCTTGGTGCTCTTTTCCGCCAACGTTCTGTGGTCTTTGCTGACCGGCGGCTGAACCACCTCCCTGGTCGCCGGATTCCACTGGCCGATGTCGGCCTATTTCGCTCAGGCACCTCTGGTCCATGTCGGCCACGCCCAATCTTCGCCCTCAAGCTGAACTCTGCATTCGCGGATTTAACGGGGGGTTTCTCACGGCGGCCGAAGTCATCAAGTGGACCGACGAGGTCATCGTAGAAGCAGCCAAGACCGAGGACTGGATGCTCGACCTCTCGACCTCGGGCGAGGACGACCGCATGGGCGCGCTGCATCACCTGCAGGCGGTGCGGGGCGAGGTCGACGAGACCGCGCTCATTCTGGACCCGACGGGCGGGTTCCGGACACTACACTAGCCCTCAACGGGCCCGACCGGCCGCCCCCAAGGTGGTCGTTGCGTTCGCCGACGGGTTCCCGCAGGCTCAGCGGTTCGGGTCGCTTTTCGACCTGATTTCCATGGCCGTACCTGTACTCAAGCGCCTCAGCGCCGCCGTTTTCTCTGCCCTGGGGCAAGCCCTTGACGGGAGCGCGGCGTGGCTAAGAAAGCGCCCCGCGCTCGCGAGCTGGGTGTTCCCCGCTGAAGACCAGGCCTCCGAGTATCGGCGGTTCAATGTCTGGTCATTCTCCCGCTTCAGCCAGCAGGAACAGATGCTCGCCGACGGTCCACGCATGGCTTTCTACCAGGAAGCCATCCGCCGCGAGGTCCGCGCGGGCGACCGCGTCATCGATCTCGGCACCGGAACTGGCATTCTCGCGGCGCTCGCTTCCCGCCAGGGCGCCCGGCAGGTCTACGCGCTCGACCACTCGGACATTCTTCAGCATGCGCGGGAGCTCGCCGCCCACAACCGGCTGACCGGGGTCGACTTCGTCGCGATTCATAGCCGAGACTACGACGCATCCGGTCCGGTAGACGTGATCCTGCACGAGCAGATGGGCGACTTCCTCTTCGACGAGGCCATGGTCGCCAATGTCATTGATCTCCGCGACCGCCTGCTGAAACCCGGCGGACGGATCGTCCCCAGCCGCTTCGAACTTTACTGCGAACCGGTCAAGGTGCGCGACGACCGGCGCATCCCCTTCATCTGGGAACTCAAGGTGCTCGGTTACGACTACAGTCCGCTGGCCTGGCATCGTCCCCAAGAGCCGCGCTACTATCGGCACAACGGCACGGACCTCAGCCTGATTGAACACTTTGTCGGCACGCCCTCGCCGGCGCTGACGTTTGACCTGCACACCTTGCAGGCGGACCAATTGCCACGCGAAATTCGCCTCACGCGGACTGTCACCCATCCCGGGCGGATCGACGGCTTCGTGGTTTACTTTCGTACCCTGGCGGGAGACGACCTGGCCCTCAGCTCAAGCCCGCTCGACCCCGGGCGGGCCCCTCATTGGGGCTTTCCCATCCTGCGGACCGAGTTCACCCCCTGCGCGGAGGGCGACCACGTGGAGCTCACCCTCACGGTCGAGGCTTGGGACCAGCCTGACACCTGGCGCTGGCAGCATCGCGTCGTGCCCGCCGGAGCACCTGATTGAGAGGTTCCCCGGGGCGACGGTTGTTTACATTGCGGCTGCCTTGAGGGATCAACAAGCACGTCGGCGGGGAAAATTCTATTCCGCCGGCGAGGTAACCCTCCTGAAAAGATTCCCCATGGGCGATAGATCTCCGAAATCGACGCAGAAGCAGGCCGCACAGAAACAGGCCAAGAACGACGTCGTCAGCCAAAAGAAACAGCAGGTCATCACGTCGCAGCAAGCCGCCAAGGCGAAGCTCGCCGCGAACAAGAAGAAGTAGCGCAGATGTCAGCACCGGCGGAGATGACGGAACACCGCATCTCCGCCGGGACCCGGTCTCGACGGATCGGAGAGCCAAGCGCGGACTTGGCAAACTTCACTGAAAGGTGTCCACTGCCGGCCCATGGCCAAAGGACCCATCGTCGTCTACGTCTACGCAAATTGCAGCACCTGCCGCGACGCGATCGCCTGGCTCAAGGAGCACCGCGTGTCCTTCACCGAAAAGGCGATCTACACGGATCCACCGTCCAGGCCTGAGCTCCAGCGCATGCTCGACCATCAAGGTGGCAATCTGCGCAAGCTCTTCAACACGTCGGGCCTCGTCTACCGCGAACTCGGCCTTGCGGCCAAGCTGCCCCAGATGAGCACCGCGGAAGCCCTCGCACTTCTGGCGGCCAATGGCCGCTTGGTGAAGCGGCCCTTCGTGCTGGGCCCCACGGTGGGCCTGGTCGGCTTTGCCCCGCAGACTTGGGCCTGTCTGGTCTGAGGCTTGAGCAGGCCCGCCTGCGACCAGCCGCGCTTGATTTTGCTTCCTCAGGGCAGGCAGCAGCCCGTTCAACGCGGCCGTCAGCCAGATGAACAAGGTCACCCGGTCCGACGCCAGCCACACCGGGGAGCTCAGCGTCTAAGCCGCGACGGTTGCAGGATTCCGTCTCCAAGAGGAGTCACCTCCTCGGCGGCAACCCCCAACGGAACGCCCCCGCGGACCCTGCCCTTCTCCCGCCCGCCGGACTTCACCCGAGGTCCCGGCGTCGAATCGCATCCGCCCCGGTCGATCACGCCCCGGTCGCCACCGGACGGCGGGGATCGGCGATCCACTCGCTCCACGAGCCAGCGTAGAGCGTGGAACCCGTGAGGCCCGCGTGCTCCATTGCCAGCAGGTTGGCGCAGGCCGTGACGCCCGAGCCGCACTGGTGCACGATTTCTGCAGGTGGCCGTCCGTCGAGGAGACGCTCGAATTCCGCCCGGAGCTCCGCGGCCGGACGGAAGCTCGTATCGGCCTGCAGGTTGTCCTTGAAAAAACGATTCGCCGACCCGGGGATGCGGCCGGCCACGCGGTCAATTGGTTCCGCCTCGCCGCGATAACGCTCCGGAGAGCGGGCATCGATGACCAGACAGCGACGATCGGAGAGGTCGGTCTGGAGGTCTTCGACGGTGCGCAGGAGGCTCGCCTCCGGCCGCGCCACGAAGCGGCCGACGCCCTGAGCCGGCGGGACCGTCGCGTCGACGGGATACCCCGCGGCGGTCCACCGCTGCCAGCCCCCATCCAGCACCGCCACCCGCGCATGCCCCAGCCATCGGGCGAGCCACCACAGCCGCGCAGCGTACTGCCCGCCCACATCATCATAGGCGACAATCTGTGTCTCCGGCATGACACCGTAGCGATTCAGGAACCCCGCAAACGCCTCCGGCTCGGGCAGCGGATGGCGGCCGTTGAGGCCAGTCTTTGCCCCTGCCAAGTCCGCCTCCACGGAGGCGAAATGCGCCCCGGCGATATGCGATTCCGCATAGAGACGGGCGCCCCGCCCATGGTCCATCAGGTCATGCCGGCAGTCGAAGAGGATCCAGTTCGCGTCCCGCAGACGCGTGCACAGCCGGGCGGAGTCAATCAGCATCCCCCAGCCTGCAATGCCTTCCGTCCGCGCGCCAAACCAAAACGGAGGCGTGCCCAATCGACGGGACTCCGGCCCGTCAAGGACGCTGACCGGGCC
>CAMAXB010000230.1 GCA_945862035.1 Opitutus sp. GAS368 | reverse complement strand
CCCGCCGTCACGGTCACGCCGGCGGAGCCGGACGAACCTGAGCTATTACTGGAGCCGACCTGACTCTGAATCTCCCCGAAGCTCTGCGGATAGCGCAGTTCCTGCGCGACGACGATGTTGGCCGGATTGCCCGACAGCACCGTGACCTTGGGTGCGCTCAGCAGATCGGTGCCCTGCTTTTGGGAGAGGGCGCGAACGATGGCGTTGACGTCAAAGTCCGCGACCACGCTGCGGACGTCCGCCAGCGCCGCCCCCGCGCCACCCAGCAGCACCGCGCCCGGAAAGGTGGGCGGCGCAGTGCTCGCGACCGGCTGGCCGTCGATCAGGATCGCATTTCCATTGCTTGAGTTCCGGTAGGCATCCGCCAGCGAGCGATTGCCCACGGAACTATAAACCTCCTGCGCCGAGTAGACCGGGCGCCCCGTCGCACCGAGCAGAGGCGCGCCCGAAGCAGCATCCACGAGCGGCGGACCACGCCGGGTGACATTCCACGTGATCCCGAGTTCCTCCAAAGCGCCTTCCTGCACCTCGATGAACTTGGCCTCGATCTCGACCTGCCGAACGTCGTTGTAGCGATTGAGGATGTTGCGGATGCGCTCAAGATTCCGCGTGGTCTGAGTCACGATCATCGCGGATCCGTCGTAGGCGAGGCTCGAGCCCGCCACGCTGTCAAAGTTCACTCCGGCCTGCTGCAGAAACCCGCGCAGACTCTGCGCCTCGCTCGCGACCGGTGCGGCGGCCGCGAGCGGCGCGAAGGCGAAGGGATCGGCGGCGGAGGCCGGCGCAGGAACGGGCACGGCTCCAGGCCCGGTCATCCGGATCACGGTCGAGCGCGCGACCGGGAAGAAAGCCGTGTCGAGCGAGCTGATCTCCCCGCCCGGGCGCACCACGACGGCATCCGCCTGAATCTCATACTGGTAACCCACCGCGTCCGTCACGAAGTCCAGCACCCGTTTGAGCGACAGGTTGCGCAGCGTGAGGCTGACCAGCGGGCTCTTCTCGGCGGGATCCAGCAGCACGATATTGACCCCCTTTTCCGGTTCGGCGGAAACGTCGAGCTCCTCGGAGAGCTCGCTCAACGTGGCCACGACCCTGGCGAGGTCCACTCCGTTGAAGCTCACGCTGGGAATCATCGTAGCGGCCAGTTTGGCGGCCAGCGGCCTATCCTGCGTGTCCGTGGCGGCCGTATCCGTGCCTCGATCCTCGCGCACCCCCGGCCGCTGCCAGGCCTGAGCGACCTCCGCCAGCATTTCAGAGCGTGACTGGCTTCGGTTCAGCTCACCTCCTTCCGCGCGGCGCTGGGCAATCTCCCGGAGCCGGCTTCTCGCCTCTGCAGAAGACGGATCGCGCCGCTCCATCTCGCGAAAGCTCTCCTGCGCCCCTTCCCAGTCGCCCGCAGCGAGCTGGGTACGGCCCCGCGCGGACAGTTCGGCGGCTCCGCGCTGGGCCGCGACAAAGTCGGGGCTCGCCACTTCGATCGGCGGCTCCGGGGGGTCGCGCTCCGCATCGCTCAAGCGGCGAGCGAATGTCCGGCCTTCGTCGTCCGCCTGCATTTCGGGCGGGAGGGCGGCAAAACTCTCGCGAGCGGCCGCGAGGTCCCCGCGGCCCAGTTCTTCAGCGGCGCGGCGCAGCAGGCCCTGATGGCGCAGGGAAAGCAGCGAGTTGACCATCGGCTCGGTGGTCGGATTGAGCGGAAGCAGGCGCAGCGTATCGGTCACGAGGGCCAGCGCCTCCGCCGGCCGGCGCGCCCGCATCAACCCCACCGCGCGGCGGCGCGTCTCATCCGAGGCACGGAGCAGCGCCGCCTGGCGATCCGCCTCACGGCGCATGATGGTCGCCGCATCCTCGCGCGGAGCTTCGTCCGCCCCCTGCAACCGGGTCGACCCGTCCCCCATCAACAAACCCAGAACGGCGAGGAGCCAACGCCCGCGCACTTTCCAAGAGTAGGCCGGCTGCAGGGCGGTCCTTTCGCCGGTGGCACCGATCCACCCGCCACCAACGGCAAGCGTTCGCTTTGCTCGCGGCCCTTTCCGTCCGTCCAATGAACCGTCAAGGTGGCGGGATCCCGCGTGATCGCTCCCGCCGTGAACGGAGCGGCCTTTGGACCGAAGCGATCTCCGACCCGGATCTCTACGGTAGCCGTGCCAACCCTGCTCCGCACCACGGCTACTCCGGGCACCGGCGGCGCGCCCGTGGGGTCCGTTTCTAACGTCACCGTTTCTCCGCCCGGCTCCCGGACGAGGACGGCCCGAAGCTGGCGCAGGGCGCTTCCCTTTTCCCGCGCGCGTCGAAGTTCGAGCGTACGCACCGTGAGCCCCTCCGCGCCGACCGGCTGCCCCACCTTTGCGAGGACCGTTCCGCCGGAGGGAAGCCCAAAGACCCCGCGCAGGGTTCGTCCGGTGCCCGTGTGGCCCATCAGACGCAGCGCCGCGAATTCATCGCGCACCGCGATGAGTACCCACGGAAACGCAGTCGACGCCCGATCATCCTCCGCCGCGATCTGCGGATCCACCGAGCCGAGTGGCGCGACGCGGGACGCAAAGAGGTCTGGTCCCGTCGTTCGTGCCGGCCACACGGCAGCGGCCGGGGGAGGCTCGACCGGAAAGATTTCGCTGGGACGCTGATCGGCGGCGACGGCATGCAATCCTAGGCCCGCGGCCCAAACCGCGATCATCACCCGCTTCGTCCGGCCGATGCTCATGAGCCTCCCTCCCGGTCTCCGCCTGCGCCGCGCGGCCAGTCAAGGAAGGCGACGGTCACGACGAACTTTAGGGGAGCCGCCGGCGCCGTGGGGGCGACGACGAGGCCCGGCGATTCATCGCTCCACGGCCGAACTTCCACCCAACGGACAAAGCCATCCGGTGAGCGTTCGCTGATCCGCTCGAGAAACTGGCGAAGAGTCGCGGTCTCACCGGTGAAGGCGACCCGGAAAAGTGACTGCGCCCACTCCGCGGGCAGGGGAAGTTTCAGCCCGATCGGCGGCACAAAAAAATCCTCGGCCACCAAAGTTTCTGCCCGCTCCGCGCCCCGGGCCTCCCGCTCGATCCGCACCAGCGCGCTCGCCCGCGCGTGGCCCACCGCGTCGACTAAACGCGCCACCTTTTCCTGCTGCTGAATCACCCGCGCGACGAGCTCGGCTGGGGGACCGGAGAAGCGATAGGATGCGAAAGCGAAGCGCTCCGCTTCCTTTGTTTCCACGCCCGCCGCACGGAGCAGACCCTTCAATTCCTCGACCCGCTGTGCGAGGACAAAATAGGCATCGGCTCCGCCTTGCGGCGGTACCCTGTGGGGCGACCCGGCATCGCGACCGAGCGCCTGCTCCCACTGGTCCGCCTGCGCTTCCCTTGCTCTCCACCATCGCTCCCCTCGCTCGCTCGCCAAGGACGAAGCGCCCGTCTCGATCGGGGGCAGCGCCTCGCTTTGCACAATCTGCAAACGCCAGGCCCGCTCCGCGCGTCGCGCCCTCGTTTCCGCCACGCCCAGCCAGCCCGCCGCGGCCAGCACGCCCAGGATCAAGGCGCGTTCCAAGCGAACCGAACCCCCTCCCGGCATTCGCGCGTTCACGGTTCGCGCCCTTCCGCCGCCGTCCACCCCAGACGCGCCCTGAGTTCAAACCGAAGAATCCCGGGCTCATCCGGGGAAAAGCGCTCAGGCGCAAGCTGCCGGACCGACGGCGCCGCGCCGAGGGTCGACAACATCGCCTTGACGCTGCGCCGCGCCTCCTCGCTGGCCCCGCCCGCCGGTGTGCCGCGATCAAGCAGGCGTCCGTGCACGGTGACCCACGGACCACCGGCTTCCTCGGTCAATGCCCCGGGCTCCAGCCGGTCAATCCAGGCATCCCCGGCCGCATCCATCGCCCGCTGCAGATCGGTCAGAAAGCGGGGCCACACTCCTCGCGTGTCATGAAGGGTCTGGGCCCGGACAAGGCGTTCCTGCTGCGCGCGCTCCCAGGCCACTTTGGCGGTCATCGCCCGGTGCGCCTCCTGCAGGGCAGGGAGTTCGCGGCGCAGACGCTCCTTTCGTTCAGTCGCCTCGGCCGCCCGCTCTGCCGCGCGCCACGCCAAGGCACTGAGCGAAAGTACCACGGCGGCCGAAGCCGCCACCAGAGCGGGACGGCGGCGACCGCGGTTCTCCTGCGCCAGCAAGTCGCGTGGCATCAGGACGAGGGTCTGCTCGTCCCGCGCAGGCGGCAGGGCGAGGCCCAGCAGGACGGGGAGGACCGCCCTTTGCTCGTCGGTCGGAGGCGGACCGGTCTCACCCGGCTTTCGCACGGCGGGCCAAACGTCGAAAGGCACGACCGGGAATCCGAGGCGGAGCGTCAGCGCCCCCGCCGCGAGGGAGGCTCGCGCCGGCTCTCCTGCGACCACACCCCAGACCGGCGAGTGGGCGGGGCCCAGGCCCGCGGTGATCCGGGCGATCTCAAGGTGAATACGGTCCCACCGACTTGGTCCTCCCGCCGACGAAACCTCCGCCACGATCCGGAGCGTCCAACGAGGTCCGTCCACGACCATCACCTGAACCGTCGCTCCACCACAATCCACGAGCAGGCCGGGACGGCACTCGCCCGGATTGAGGTGACGAAAACTCCGATATAGCGCGGAGGCGACCGGTTCCAGTCGGGTGGGCCTCAGACCCTGCAAGCGCAGGCCCGCGATCCGCGCCTCCGCCTCATCCGCGCGCAGACCAACGAGCAACTGGGCGGCTTCTTCGCCAGAGGCGAGCGAACCGAGGGAATCCCAAATGAGGGCGCTACCCGCCACCGGGAACGCTCTCGCGGCCTCGAAGGCAATGATTCGGTCGCGCCCCCGTCCTACCGCCGCAGGGACCCGGAACATTCGATACCACACTGCGCTTGCAGGCAGCGCATACCGGCAGGCCCGGAGGGACCCCGCCGTCGCCGCGGACGAGGGGGCGGGGCCAACCCAGCGGAGGGATCCGCCCCGCTGAGGCTCAAAAACCGCGGTAATCAGGCCACCAGCGACTTCGGTGGCGGCAAGAATGGGCTTCGGGCGCATAGGGATGGGGAGAACAATGCAAATCATTTGCTTTCATGCAAGACTTTTGCTGTCGCTTCGTCCTGGCCCTCACCGGAGCTTGCAGAGCACAC
>CAMAXB010000229.1 GCA_945862035.1 Opitutus sp. GAS368 | reverse complement strand
TCATCCTCGCCCTCGCCCGCACGTTGGCCGAAGTCGCCTTGCGCCTCGCGGGTACCCTGCTGCAGACCGCCGCCCTCCTTCTCATCCAGGCCGTCATCGGGATCGTTTCCGCGCTCTCCGCAGTGTGTGGGCCGGTGATCGGCCTGGCCCTGTCCGGATTCCACCGCGGTCACAACGCCTTGCAGCGCCGCTATCCGGCGGTCCTTTCCGCGGCGCTTCATCATCGTGGACTGGTTCTCGGCGCCGCCTGTGCCGCCGTGGCGATCTGCATCACCTTCGTCCTTCCCCGGCTGGGGCGCGACCTGATCCCGCAGGTGCACCAGGGTGAATTCAATCTCGATCTGACCCTGCCGGTGGGAACACCGATTGAGCGCACCGGAGCCATGGCCGCCCGCATCGACCGCGCCGTCCTCGGGCAGCCGGAGGTCGAGCGGACCGCCCTGACGGTCGGGGCGGAGGAAGGCGCCAGCGCCGCCATCGATGCGGGCGAGCACACCGCGCGTCTGACCGTTAAATTGAAGACCGGCCTCAACGCCGAGGCGGAAGCCACCCTCATCGACCGGATCCGCTCGGAGTTTGCCGACCTCCCGGAGCTGAAGCTCGAAGTCTCCTACCCTGCCCTCTTCAGCTTCAAGAGCCCGATCGAGGTTGAGATCAGAGGCCACGACCTCACCACGCTCCGGCGCCTGAGCCTCGAGGCCGAGGGTCTCCTCGGCTCCTCCGTTCCGGGCCTGGTCGATCTCCGCTCCACCCTGCAGTCAGGCCACCCGGAAATTCAGGTCGTCTACCAGCGGGATCAACTTGCCGAGTATGGCTTGAACCTGCGCACCGTGGCCGACCTCGTGCGCAACAAGGTCCAGGGCCGGGTGGCCACGGAGTTCCGTCAGTCCGACCAGTTGATCGACATCCTGGTGCGTCTGCGCGAGGAGGACCGCTTCGGCATCGAGGAACTGCGACGGCTCAACGTGAACCCCGGCGGAGCCATCCCGATTTCCCTCTCCTCCATCGCCGAGCTCACCGTCAACGAGGGCCCGAGCGAAATCCGCCGCGTCGACCAGCAGCGCACGGCCCTGATCACCGCAAACATCAAGGACGCCGATCTCGCCACAGTCTCGGCCGATATCGTGACGACGATGGAGCAGATCGCCTATCCCGCAGGCTTTTCCTATACTCTCGCGGGGCAGAATCAGGAGATGCGCACCTCGCTGAATAGCTTGCTGCTGGCCTTCGCCCTGGCGGTGTTCCTCGTCTACATCACGATGGCCAGCCAGTTCGAGTCGCTGGTGCAACCGCTGCTGATCATGATGACCGTCCCGCTCGCCCTGATCGGGGTCGTCGTCGTCCTGTGGCTGGCGGCGATCCCCGTCACGATCATGGTCTTCCTCGGCGTCATCATCCTGGTGGGGATCGTGGTGAACAACGCGATCGTCCTCGTCGACTACACCAACACGCTCCGCAGACGGGGCCTGGGCAAGGTCGAGGCCATTTTGGAAGCAGGCCGCGCCCGTCTCCGCCCCATTCTGATGACCGCGACCACCACGATCGTGGGCTTGGTTCCCATGGCGCTTGGCCTCGGTGACGGTGCTGAGATTCGCGCGCCCATGGCCATCACCGTGATCGTTGGGCTTTCCACCGCCACCCTGCTGACCCTGGTGGTCATCCCGACCCTCTACGATCAGTTTACCTCGAACCGTCCGTTGGCCAACGCTCCTTCCGCCGCGCAGCCGCGAGCCGGCAGCGAAACCGACCCCATCGCCAAATGATGCCCCCCACTTCATTTGTGTATGGGATACCCCGGTTCGCCGTCACCCGCCCGGTCACGGTACTGATGCTCCTCCTCACCATGCTGGTCCTGGGCTTCATCACGGCCACCCGCATCCCGCTCTCCCTGTTTCCCGAGGGCTACCAGAACAACCGGCTCTTCATCAATGCGAACTACCCCAACGCCTCCCCCCGCGACGTCGAGGAAAAGGTCACCCGCAAGATCGAGGACGTCATTGGAACGGTTTCCGGCGTCAGCCGAATTGTCAGCTTCTCGGGGTCCGGCTACTCCTCCGTCCGCGTCGAGTTTCAAACCGGAACAAACCTTCGCGACGCCTATGCCCGGTTGAGCGACCGCATGGATCGGGTGAAGCCGCTGCTCCCCGAGGACGTCGACCGGATCAACGTCCGGCGGTTCGATCAGAACGACCAGCCGATGATGAATCTGGTCGCCACCCTGCCCGCTGGGATAGATGACGCGGCGTACCGTCTTGATAACTTCGTGCGGCCCGCGCTCCAGCGCATCGAGGGCGTTGGCAACGTTGGCATCTGGGGAATCCAGTCCCGCGAGATCCAGGTCGAATTGATCGATGAGCGGCTGCGCAGCCACCGGATCGATCCAAGCCAGATGATGAACACGCTGCGCAGCCAGAATTTTGCCCAGTCCGGCGGCTTCGTGATGGAGGGCGGAAGGAAAATCTACGTCCGTTCGCTGGGACGGTTCGAGTCCGCCGAGCAGATCGGCTCGATCATCATCGATCCTGAACAGCGCCTCCGGCTGAGCGATGTTGCCCGCGTAAGCTTCCGGCTGCCACGCCGCGACTGGGTCTATCGCGTGGATGGTCAGCCCGCCGTCGGCATCCAGATCACCCGGGAATCAACCGGCAACATCGAGCGCATCAGCCGCGAGGTGACCGCGACGCTCGCCCGCTTCGAAACCCTGCCGCAACTCGCCGGGATGAAATTCGAGGTCTTCTCCGATCAGGGAAGGGACGTGCGGAATGCCATCACGAATCTACGGGACTCGGGTCTTTGGGGCGGGATGTTTGCGGCGGTGATCATCTACGCCTTCCTGCGCGCCCCGCGGATGACCGGCATTCTGACGCTGTCGATTCCCCTCTCGCTGCTCTGCACGCTGATCGTCCTCTTCTTCATGGGCTGGTCCCTGAACATGGCGACCATGATGGGCCTGCTCCTCTCGGTCGGCATGGTCGTGGACAACGCCATCGTGATCGTGGAGAACATTTACCGTCAACGGCAGGAGGGCGTGGATGCGACGACCGCATCCGTCAACGGAGCCGGCGAGGTCGGGCTGGCAGTCGTCATGTCGACCTGCACCAGCATCATCGTTTTTCTGCCCCTCATGCTGATGGGTGGAGCCGGCGAGATTCCCTTCTGGATGCTGCGGATCGGAGTTCCGGTCATCGCCTCGCTGATCGCCTCGCTGTTCATCGCGCTCGTCTTCGTCCCCCTCGCCGCCCAGCGACTCTCGCGTGGGCGCCAACATGAGGAACTCCGCGTGGTCGCGTGGATGCGGGCCCGCTATGTCCGGTCGCTCACCTGGGTGCTCGGGCACCGCGTCGAGACCGCCCTGCTGGTGGCGCTGGTCATGGCGTTCTCCTACCAGTCCTACCAATCGAGCGCACTGTCCCGTCCCGGCTACAACGCGCCGCTCGGAGCGGGAAACAACGAGTCGACCATGTGGCTGTACTTCGAACTCCCGAGCGGAGGAACCATCGAGCAGGCCGACGCCTTTTTTGGGCGGTTCGAGACCTTTTTGCGGGGTAACGCGGAGCGCTATAACGTGGCTCGGGTGGAGTCCCGCTTCCGCTACAACTCGGGTCAAGTCCAGCTGAAGTTCCACGAGGACACCAACCGGCAATGGTACGCCGGGGTCTGGGACTCCTTCGCGATCAGGATGAACTGGCGTGCGCCGCCGCTGGAGCGGATTGAGATCGAAAACGACATCAAGCAGAACTTTGCCTTTCCCCCAGGCGTCAGCGCCCGGTCGCTACAGCGGGGCAATGCGGGGGCTCCGGATGCTGGCATGAACATCGTGCTCTACGGAAGCGACACGACCACCCTGATGATCCTGGCGGAGGAGGCGATCCGCCGCCTCCGGACCATTCCGGGACTGGCTTCAGTCGACACGGACCTCGAACGCGGCGGACAGGAATTGCAGATCCAGGTCGATCGCGACGTGGCGCGCCGGCTGGGCATCAATCCTCAGGCCATCCAGAGCAACATCAGCAACACGATGCGCGGCACCGAGGTCGGCCGCTTCAACGCCGCCGACGGCCGGGAGATGCGGGTGTTCGCCCAGCTCGGCGACGTGGATCGCGCCGGCTTGGACGACGTCCGCAGCATGACCTTCCGCACCGATGGCGGCGCCGAAGTCCCCCTTGAATCGATCGCCGGGATCAACGTCACCAAGACGCTCGGCCAGATCCAGCGGGAGGGCCGCCAGACGATCCTGCGCATCACGGCCCGCGCGCCCCGCACCGACTCGCGCGCGGTCTTCGAAGCCGTCGACACCGCGATGGCGGGCTTTCAGATGCCCGAGGGCTACCGCTGGGACAAGGGATCCAATTTCAACGCGGCCAACCAGGACCAGACCGCGATGCTCTTTGCGCTCAAGCTCGCCATGATCTTCGTGATTCTGCTGATGGGGGTCCTCTTCGAGTCGATCATGCTCCCGTTTGCCGTGATCATCGCCGTGCCATTCTCCCTCGTCGGCGTCTTTTGGATGCTCCACCTGACCGACACCCCCATGGACCGCATGGCCATGATCGGCGTCGTGATTCTCGTCGGCGTGGTGGTGAACAACGCCATCGTTCTGGTGGATGCGACCAATCGCCTCCGGACCAGCGGCGTGGCCCGTTTCGAGGCGCTCCTGGAAGCGGGGCGGCAGCGCTTCCGCCCCATTCTGATGACGACGCTGACCACGGTCTGCGGTCTGATCCCGATGGCCGTGGGCAATTCCAAGATGATCGGGCTGCCCTACGCTCCCCTCGGGCGGACGATGATTGGCGGCCTCCTCGCGGCGACCTTTCTCACGCTGGTGATCGTTCCGCTCCTTTACACCTTCCTTGACGACCTGAGCGTCCACCTCCGCCGCGTCTTCCGATCGTCGCTGGGCCAGTGGCGCCGGCGGTCACTGCGCAGACCGTCCATCAAGAGTCTGCGTCCTTTGGTCTGATCGGCAAGTGACCCTATCGGCTTAGTTTTGACCCTATTAGTTTAACCTGACAGAGAGCGGCCTGATCCCGTTGCTGATGCGGCACCTTCGGACCGGCCTCAACGAGGCCGTTGCTACATCGGAGGGCGGGAGTCGGGATGCGGGAGACGGATGGCG
>CAMAXB010000228.1 GCA_945862035.1 Opitutus sp. GAS368 | reverse complement strand
GGGCCGCCCACCTTCGCCCGGGCCGGCCATCCTCCCGCCCGAGCCCATCACCGATCCGGCCGACGAAGCCCTCTGGCCGGCCTGCCGTCCGCGCTATCTCGGCGCGCTGACGCGCGATGCCCTTGAGGCGCTGCCCGATAAGGATTCCTCCCTTGTCATCCTGCCGCTCGGTGCCATCGAGCAGCACGGACATCACCTTCCAGTCGGCGTCGATTCCATCCTCGGCCAAGCCCGGCTGCATCACGCGCTGCTACTCCTCCCCGGCAACGCCCCGGTCTATGTCGCCCCGCCCCTTACCTTCGGCAAGAGCACCGAGCACGAAGGATTTCCCGGGACCGTTTCGATCCCCGGACAGGCCCTCCGCCAGGTCATCATTTCCATGGCCACCCAGCTCCGCGCCCTTGGATTTCGCCGGCTCGGGATCTTTAACACGCACGGCGGCAACAGCGCGGTCATCGTTTACACCCTGCGAGAAATTCAAGACGGCGCTGCTTTTTGCGCCGGTCTCCTCAGCGGCTCGTACATCCCAATCCAGGACGCCCTCGAGGCGACCTACGGATTCCATGCCGGCGAATGGGAGACTTCCCTCATGCTGGCTTGCTGCCCAAGTCTCGTGCGAATGGAACAGTCTGTACGCGAGTACCCCCCACAAGCTCTGGACCCGGGTTCTTTCCAGCTCGGTAACGGGCCAGCCGTTTCTTCATGGCTGACGCGTGACCTTTCGGTCAGCGGCGTCATTGGCGACGCCACGCTCGGGTCAGCAAGCAAGGGCAACCGCTGGTTAACTGAATCCTCGTCGGCCTTGGCCGCTCAAATTGAGCGCGTCCGCCTGGATCGCTAAAGCCAGCGGAAAGCATGATCACTCGGCCATAATTTGAGATTGGCGCTTTTGGGCAGGTCAGCCCGCGAAAGTTATCGACTGCCACGAGTGGCGCGTGGGCCAACTGAACGTTCCGGCGCTGCCTTTCCACTCCCTGTTCCTTTCTCCGGTCCACGGGCGCCTTGTCGGCCGCTCGGACGGGATCCGTCCTCCCAGCCGGACAATCTCTGTGTTTAGCCTGGCATTCCTCAGCGCTCGGACGACTCCGAACCCGGTAGGCTTAGTGTCCGCTGCCGCGACTCTGATTCCGGCTACCTCGGGCTACTTGTCCTTGAGAAACTCCACAATCACGGGCACGACCTCGGCATCCGCATCGTTGAGAACGTAGTGCCCCGCATCCTTGAGGTACAAGGTCTGCGCCTGCGGGAGGCGCCGGCGCCATTCGTCGTAGAAGGCGTCATTGAAGCAGAAGTCCTGCCCGCCCCAGACGATTAGAGCCGGATTCCTCGTGAAGTGGGCCAGCCCGGCCGCCGTCGCACCCAACACCGGCCAGGTCGGATGCGCATCGCTCATCGGGATATCCTTCACAAACGCATCCACGGCCACGCGATCGGACCATGAGCGATACGGCAGCAGGAATCCGCGCTGCTCCAGCGGCGACAGGCGGCGTCGCGCCATCGACATCCATGTCGCCGGCCAGGCGAAGCCATTCAGGCCGCGCACCAGGGCCGTGCCCAGCCCCCGCAGCTTACATAGAGCGATCCGCGCCGGGATCCGCTTCGAGGGAAAGGCCCCCGTGTTGAGGATCACCAGCCGGCCAATTAACTCAGGATGCCGCGCGGCAAAACCAAAGCCAATCGCCCCACCCCAGTCGTGCACCACGAGGTGAACCTTGCGCAGGCCCAGCGTCCCGACCAGAGCCGCGATGTCATCAATGCGGGTCGCCAGCGTGTACGGGTACGCGGCGGGCTTCTCCGATAGCCCCATGCCGATGTGATCCGGCACCACGCAACGCATTCCGGGCGCCACGGCCTGGATCAGGTCCCGGTAGTAGAACGACCAGGTGGGATTCCCGTGCAACATGAGCACCGCCTCGTCCCCTGCACCTTCGTCGACATAGCTCATCCGCGCGCCGAGCGGCGTGGTAAACGCCTTCGGCGTGAAGGGATAAATCGGCTTAAGGCAGTCGGGGATCGTCATCTGGGAATCAACCTGAGCTAACCACAGATGGACACAGATTCACACCGATCATGCGAATCAACCCAAGGAACGGCACAAGCCTGTCTTCGGCATCCGTGTTCATCTGTTTCCATCTGTGGTTTAGTTCCGTTTGTCCACCGGCCCAGCTCACCATTCCAGCGCCAGCATCAGGCAGTTCAGGCCGCTGCCGATTCCGAGCAGGCCGACCTTGTCGCCCGGCATCACCGCCCCGGCGTCGATCGCCGCGGCAAGCGTGGCCGGCAGCGCCACCGAGCCGGTGTTGCCGAGGGTTTCGAACGTCGAGAAATCCTTGGCGAGATCCAGGCCGAGCGTCTCGTAAAGCTTGCGGCGATGCGTGCTGCCGACCTGGTGACAGATGAAACGGTTGGTCGTCGTCGCATTCCAACCCGACACCTGCGTAAACCCGGCCCAGGTATCCCTCGCCAGCACCAACCCTGCCACGAGCAGGCTCTCCGAGTCCGTCTGCATCGCCAGCGCGTCCGCTCCATGCGTGTCACCCTGGCAGAGTTCGCTGTGCTCCGTCGCCGCGCGCGCCACGCCCGCCAGCAGACGATGCGGACGTGCACCCGCTGGAAGAAGGTCGCGATGACACACAATCGCGCCCACCGCACCCGAGCCGATGGTGAGATTGGCGAAGTACGGCTTGATCCCGTTCCGGTCCAGCGGCTGCTCCAGCAGCGTCCGCAGGGTCTGCTCGACCAGCGGACGGCCATTCTCGCCGGCCACAACCAGCGCGCAGCGAATCTGGCCCGACTCAATCATGCTCGCCGCGAGCGTCAGCGAGTTCAGAAAGCCGAGGCAGGCATTGGAGACGTCAAAAATCTGCGCGGACGCCGGGAGACCGATTTTCCGGTGGGCAAACGACGCCGTGGCGGGCTCCAGCATGTCGCGCGACACCGCGGCGTGGATGAAGAGTTCAACCTGCTCCGCGCGAAGACCCGACTTGGCCAGCACAGCCTTGCCCGCCGCCGCGCTCGCGTCGGACGGACGCGTGCCCTCCGGCCACACACGGCGCTCGCGGATTCCTGTCATAAGCTCAAGCCGCCCAAACGGCAGCTTAAGCCGCTCGTACAGCGGCCGCAGCCGCTCCTCAATCGCCGTCGTGGTCAGCACCTCGTCCGGCAAGGCGACGGCGAGGGACTCGATGCAGGTGGCGCGGAAAAGCATAGACGGCAGCGATCAGAAGTCAGAGGTCAGCCTGGAAAGCACTCACTGGGATGCGTGGCCTGCGGAGATGACGTTACGGATCATGGGCTGACCTTTGACTTCTGATCGCTGACCTCTGTCCGGGCCTGCGCCCGGACTTCCAGTCGCATCGCGAGTCGGATGATCTCCTTGTCGTAGAAATTGCTGCCGAGGCCGGCGTCGACCACCAGAGTCGTGCCATTAAGGCCGCTGCTGCGGTCGCTGAGGAGGAAGAGGGTCGCGTCCGCGACTTCCTGCGTCGAAAGATTGCGGCGGCGGAAGGTGAGCTTCTCGGTGTAGAGATAGCTTTCGGCGTAGCCGGGGATGCCCGCGGACGCGCTGGTCTTGAGCGGGCCGGCGCCAACGACATTGAAGCGAACCTCCGAGTCGGCACTAAACGACTTCGCGAGGAAGCGGGTGGCTGAATCGAGCGCGGCCTTGATCGGACCCATGTAGCCGTAGTTGTCGGGCGTGACCGTGAGCGAGGAGATACCGATCGTGACGACCGATGCGTTCCTCGCCAAGTGCGGCTTGAAGGCCCGGGCGACCTCGACGAGGGAGAACGCGGAGATCGCGGTGGCCTGCAGGAAGTCCTTCCGCTTGGTCTCATGGAAGGGCTTGAAGCCCTCGCTGTAGTTGGCGAAGGCGATGGAGTGAACGATCCCGTGCAGCGGCCCCAAACCCGCCGCCGCGACATCGGCCGCAAGTTGGTCGGCCGCGCCCTCGTGCTCGACGTCACACAGGAAGACGGGCTTGCCCGCGAGGAGAGCTTCAAGCGACTTCTTCCGCGCCTCGGAACGGACGCTGTAAATCACCCGCGCGCCCTGCTCTTCCAGGGACTTCGCGACAAACCACGCGACGCTCTTCTTGTTGGCGACGCCAAGGACGAGAAAGGTTTTGCCGGTCAGTTGAAGAAAATCAGGCATGGGAACTTTAACGGAGACCGAAGTCAGGAGTCAGGAATCAGGAGCCAGAAGGAATCAAGCTTGGTTTTACCGGAGGAAAACCGAGGGAACGGAGGTACTTATCTTTTCTGCTCTGTTCTCTCTGTTAGCTCCTGTTCAAACAAATGATTTACGTGGGTTGCTGACCTTCGGGGGTTTTCCAGGCAACGGCGAAGTCGACCGTGAGGACGCGGGTGCCGTCAGCTTTCTTGATCGCGCCGCTCATCATCGTGAAGCCGCCCAAGGTTTCCTTCCTCTTCACCTCGATCAGGATCTCGTCTCCGGGGTAGACCGGGTGGCGGAAGCGGACTTCCGTAATCTTGGCGAGCAGCGGAACGCCCGCCCCCGGCTTGGCGCCCGATGCGAGGGCTTGTTTGGCCATGAAAAGGGCGCCGGTCTGAAACACCGCCTCGCAAAGCAGCACCCCGGGGGTAATCGGCGCGCCGGGGTAATGCCCCTGGTAGAAATCTTCCTCGGCCCGCCACGTCCGCCGGGCGATCAGGCTCTCGGGCGTCTCGGAAACAATCGCGTCCACAAAGAGAAACGGAGGCCGGTGCGGGATGAGATCGGTGACTTCAGACATGGAGGGAAGAAGGGCTAACGACACTCGGCCAGAGCCCTCCCCGCAAGGTCAGAAATGAGGGGAAGTAGCGAGAAGCGGGTAGTGAGGAGCGAGTAGACTCCAAGACGTCCGCGGCTGACTCCGCTCATGGTGGTTCGCCCCCGTTCTCCGCAGTGGTTTTTGAGAGTGCGGGCCGCAAACGTTCAGCCCAATCCGCATTCCACAATCCGAAATCCGCACTGCAGCGGGCCGGCAGCCCGCTCGCTACCGGTCCTTGCGCGTGCGCCAGTGGGCGCCGGGCTTGCCCTTGGAGTGCCAGGTTGGGTTCCCGCCGCCGAACGGGCGGCTGCTGGACTTCTTGCTCTGATTGCGGCCGGCATCGCCCTTCTGCTGGCCCCCGGCCCCGAGGGTCTGCTGATGCCCCGCGCGCTTGGGTGCGTTGGCGAGTGGGTT
>CAMAXB010000227.1 GCA_945862035.1 Opitutus sp. GAS368 | reverse complement strand
GGGGAGGGTAGATGGTCATTTTGAAAAGAAGCGAGAAGCTGGAATCTAGAAGCTAGAATCGAAGCCAAGACGGTGCGAGGGGCGGAGACGGTATAGATGCATTTCTTCTCACTCCTCGCTTCTAGCTCCTATCTCCTTGATTACTCCACCGTGACCGACTTGGCCAAGTTGCGGGGTTTGTCGACGTCGCAGCCACGCTCCACGGCGATGTAGTAGCTGAGGAGCTGGACTGGTACGGTGGCGATGACGGGGAGTGTGGCTTCGTGGCAATCGGGGATCGGGATGATTTCGTCAGCGAGGCCGGGCGGGAGTTCGCAGCCCTCGGTCACGATGGCGATGATCTTCCCCTTGCGCGCCTTGATCTCCTGCATGGAGGAGACGAGCTTGTTGAAGATCTCGCCCTTGGGCACGAAGAAGACGGAGGGGCATTCCTCGCTGATCAGGGCGATGGGGCCGTGCTTCATCTCGGCGGCGGGGTACCCCTCGGCGTGGATGTAGGAGATTTCCTTCAGCTTGAGGGCGCCCTCGAGCGCGATCGGAAAGAGGGACAGCCGGCCGAGGAAGAGGAAATCGTTGTACTTGGCGTAGCGCTTGGCGATCTCGCGGATGCGCGGAGCCTGCTCAAGCGTCCGGCGGACAAGATCAGGGGTGGCTTTGAGTGCATTTACGTAGTGGACGCCATCGCTGAAGCTCATGTCGCGCATGCGGGCGACATAGAGGGCAAACATGGCGGAGATCAGCAGCTGGGACGTGAAGGCCTTGGTCGAGGCGACGCCGATTTCCGGACCGGCGTGCTGGTAGATGCCGCCGTCGGCCTCGCGGGCGATGGTCGAGCCGACGCCGTTGCAGATCGCCATGACCTTGTAGCCCTTGCGCTTCGCCTCGCGGAGCGCGGCCAGCGTGTCGATCGTCTCGCCGGACTGGCTGATCACAAAGAACAGGGAGTGCGGATCGAGCGGGCTGTTCCGGTACCGGAACTCGGAGGCGTAGTCGACCTCGACGGGGACGCGGGCGAAGCGCTCGATCAGGTGTTCGGCGACGAGGCACGCGTGCCACGCGGAACCGCAGGAGCAGAAAACAAAGCGGTCAATGGCACGGAAGTCGGCTGCATTTAGATTGAGTCCGCCGAAATTGGCGGTGCTGCCATCCTCGGAGAAACGCCCGCGCATCGCGTTTTCGAGGGCCGTGGCCTGCTCGAAAATTTCCTTCTCCATGAAGTGCGCGTGCGCCCCCATCTCGGCGGATTCGATCGACCAGGTGACCTTGTCGATGACCGGGGAGACATCCGCCTGATCGAGCGTTGTGATCGAAAAGTCCCTCGCCGTGACATGAACGATCTCCCCGTCCTTCAGGTAAACCACACGCTGGGTGCGGCTGACGAGGGCGGAGACATCGGAGGCGATGATGTTCTCATCCTGCCCCACGCCAAGAATGAGGGGCGAGCCCTTGCGGGCCGCAACGATCTCGCCGGGAAAGTCGCTGCACAGCACGGCAATGCCGTACGTGCCCTCCACATGGTAAAGCGTCTTGCGAACCGCCTCGAGGAAGCGGCTCTCCCCTTCGACCGTCGTTTCCTTGGTGTAGTGGTAGGCGACCAAGTTGGTCAGTACCTCGGTGTCGGTCTCTGACTTGAAGGTGTAGCCCTTGGCCAGCAGGAAGCGCTTGATGGCATCGTAGTTCTCGACCACCCCGTTGTGGACAAGCGCGATCTTGTCATCGCTGCTGAGGTGCGGATGCGCGTTGGCGTCCGTGACGCCGCCGTGCGTGGCCCAGCGGGTATGGCTGATTCCGGCCGTTCCCGTGAAGTGATGCTTGGCGGCCTCCCGCGCGAGATTGGCCACCCGGCCGGCCTTTTTAGCGACCTCGATGCGACCGTTTTGCTGAATCGCGACCCCGGCCGAATCGTAACCACGGTATTCAAGACGGTTCAGCCCCTCAATGAGGATCGAGACCGCTTTGTGTTTACCGACGTAGCCAACGATTCCGCACATGGTTTTACTTGTTTGTGCTCGCGAAGATACCGGTCACGTCAAATGTTGCGCAAGGCAATAGGACTTACCCCACATGAGTACTCAGAAAAAGGTCATGGCTGTGATCATGGGCGGTGGCCGCGGGACGCGGTTGCACCCCTTGACGATGGAGCGCTGCAAGCCCGCCGTACCCCTGGCAGGCAAGTATCGCCTCGTCGATATTCCGATCAGCAATTGCATCAACTCGGACATCAACCGGATTTTCCTGCTGACCCAGTTCCATACTGCGTCGCTGCACCGTCACATCCAGTCGACCTACCACTTTGACCCGTTTGGGGGCGGCTTCGTCGACATCCTTTCCGCCGAGCAGACTGAGAAGAACGCAGACTGGTACCAGGGTACCGCGGACGCCGTCCGCCGAAATCTCCAGCACTTCCGGAATTTCCCCCACGACTATGTGCTGATCCTCTCGGGCGACCAACTTTACCGGATGGATTTCCGGAAGATCATCGCCGAGCACGCGGCGAGCGGTGCGGATGTGACGATTGCGGCGGTCCCTTTCCCGAAGTCAAAGGTCGAGGGCCTGGGTCTCATGAAGGTGCGCGACGATCTCTCCATCGAGCGCTTCGTCGAGAAACCCAAGGACCCCGCGATCATCGACAGCCTGACCCTGAGCCCCGCGCTCGAGGCCAAGCTGCAGGCCTCATCGCCCGGCGAGCAGCACTGCCTCGCCTCGATGGGTATCTACGTGTTCAATCGCGCGGCGCTGACCGAAGCGCTCGACAACAGGATGGCCGACTTCGGCAAGGAGATCATCCCGGGTCTGCTCGGTCGCAAGAAACTCTTCGCGCACGTCTTTGAGGGCTATTGGGAGGATATCGGCACCGTGCGTGCGTTCTTCGACGCGAACCTTGCGCTCGCCCAGCCGCTGCCTCCGTTCAATTTCTTCGACGCCGGCGCCCCGATCTACACCCAGGATCGGTACCTGCCGGCCTCCAAGATCAACAAGTGCTCGATCGACTACGTGGTGATCGGCGACGGCTCCATCGTCGAGGACTCGTCCCTCAAGCACAGCCTGCTCGGCATCCGCTCCTTCGTGCGCGAGGGCTCGCAGCTGGAGGATGTGGTGATGATGGGCGCCGATTACTACGAGACCGAGGAGGAAATTCGCACCAATGCGAAGCTGGGCCGGCCCAATCTGGGTTTGGGCAACAACTGCCGGATCAAGGGCGCCATCATCGATAAGAATGCCCGGATTGGTGACAACGTCACGCTGTCCACCGAGGGTAAGGCCGATGGCGAGTACGCGCATGGCGTGGTCATCCGCGACGGCGTCATGGTCGTGCCCAAAGGTATGATCGTTCCGAGTGGCACGGTGATTTGAGCGGGCAGGCCCGCAAACCCGAATGACGAAACCCGAATGACGAATGGGCCGGGCCGGTCGCCCGGATCGCCTTCGTCATTCGGTTTTACCGCGGGTCAATCGAGCCGCGGGTGGTCCCTAGTTATTGAAGCGGAACAGCGCGACGTCGCCGTCCGCGAACACATACTCTTTGCCTTCCAGCCGGTACTTACCGGCATCGCGGGCGGCGGCGACGCTGCCGAGGCGGGTGAGATCGGCGTAGGACACGATCTCGGCCTTGATGAAGCCTTTTTCGAAATCGGTGTGGATCACGCCGGCGGCCTGCGGAGCCTTCCAGCCCTTCTTGATCGTCCAGGCGCGCACCTCCTTTTCACCCGCGGTGAAATAGGTCATCAGGCCGAGCAGGGTGTAGGTGCCCTTAATGAGTGAAGACACGCCGGAATCGTCGACGCCGAGATCCTTCAAAAACGCCTTGGCCTCCTCGGGCGGGAGGTCGATGAGTTCGGCTTCGATCCGCGCACTGATCGGGACGTAGGCGGCGTCATGGTGCGTGCGGACGTATTCCGCGACCTTCATCACAAAGGGATTCTGCTCGGCGGTCGCGAGATCGGATTCGGCCACATTGCAGGCGAAGAGGACGGGTTTCGCGGTGAGCAGCTGGAAAAGCTTCATCAGCGCAACCTCCTCGGGCGAGGCGGGCAGCGTGTTGGCGGTCTTGCCTGAGTTCAGGTGGGGCTCGAGCTTGTTGAGGAGCGCGAGTTCGAGAATCGCCTCCTTGTCGCCCGCCTTGGCGCTCTTCTGCGTCTTGGACAGGCGCTTCGCGACCGCGTCGAGGTCGGCGAGCACAAGCTCGGTTGTAATGACCTCGATGTCGCGAACGGGGTCGACGCTGCCCATCGTGTGAATGATGTCGCCGTCCTCAAAGCAACGGACGACTTGAACAATCGCGTCGACCTCGCGGATGTTGGCGAGGAACTGATTACCCAGACCCTCACCCTTGCTGGCGCCGGCGACAAGGCCGGCAATGTCGACGAATTCGATCGCGGCGGGGACGACGACACTGGTCTTGGCAATGTCCTTGAGCACGTAGGCGCGATCGTCCGGCACGATCACCACGCCGACATTCGGGTCGATTGTGCAGAACGGATAATTGGCAGCCTCGGCCTTGCGCGAGCGGGTGAGGGCGTTAAAAAGGGCGGACTTGCCTACGTTGGGCAGCCCGACGATGCCGGCTTTGAGCATAAGGTGGCAAACACAGCGGGGGGACTCGGGGCTTGACAAGCCATTTATCGACCGGTGCTATCTCCAGCTTTTCCAAACTACTCGTCCGCCTTTCATCGCTTCCATGTCGCTCAAAATCCGCCTGTCCCGCATCGGCGCCACCCACAAGCCCATCTACCACGTGGTCGTGGCTGAAACCCGCTCCCGTCGCGACGGTCGTGCGGTCGAGATCCTCGGCACCTACACGCCCCAGTCTAAGACGGCCCCGCTCTCGCTGGACGTCGCCCGCGTTGACTACTGGCTGAGCAAGGGCGCCAAGCCGACCGACACCGCGCACTCGCTGGTGAAGAAGGCCAAGAAGGCCGCGGCACCGGCCGCCTAAGTTCTTCCGCAAGAACAGTCTGATCAAAGGCCCCGGATTCCCGGGGCTTTTTGTTTTACAGGAGGAAACGGAGAGAACAGAGGAAAACCACAGATAGACACAGATTTACACAGATGCCGGCCTTCAATCTGTGCCTATTTGTGTGAATCTGTGGTTCAACTTCCGAACTCTGTTCTCTCCGTTCCCTCCTGTAAAAACTAACCCGGATCGCCATGCCGCTTCACATCGACGTCCTGACGCTCTTCCCTCGCAT
>CAMAXB010000226.1 GCA_945862035.1 Opitutus sp. GAS368 | reverse complement strand
CGAGGCCGCCCCGCCCGCGACCGGCACGGGCACCCCATTTAAGCGTTCCGTTTGAGGCGGGAAGGGAGGAATCCCGACGTACTCCCGTCGCGGGGCGGCAGAGCCTGCTTGAGTAAACCCTGCGCTGAGTTGGTCTGATGCGCCGCCGCTGGCCCGGTGGCTTCCTTCCGGCCGATCCGCGGGAAGAGAGCCGACCGGCCGACCGACCACGCGGTGTCTACACGATTGCCGTGCCCCACGCGAACCCCAACCCCCCGCAGCCACCCCGCCCCTCCACTCCGTTGTCCCCACAGCAGCCCCCGCGCATTCCTGGGTGGAAAATTCGGATTTGCAGGGGCGGTGCGGTGTGAATCCTCTCCCCAGCATGATGTTTCCCGTATCGGTCCGCTGCTTGAACCTGGGTTGGGCGCTGGCGCTCGTCGTACTCCTTGCGTCCGCTGCGTTCGCCCAGCCCGCGACCAAACCGCGGGTGCTGCTCCTCGCCACGGGCGGGACCATCGCCGGCGTGCAGCCCAAGGACGGCTCGGGTCAGAGCTACCGGGCGGGTGTGGTCGGCGTGGACGAGCTGGTCGACGCCGTCTCCGGTCTGCGCGACCGTGCGGAGATCCGGGCCGAGCAGCTGATGAACATTGGCTCGAACAACATGAACGATGAGACTTGGCTGAAGCTGGCCCGGCGCGTCATCGCCGGCCTCGCCGATCCCGCGGTCGATGCAATCGTCATCACCCACGGCACCGACACGATGGAGGAATCCGCCTTTCTGCTGAGCCTGACCACCAGCGGCGAAAAACCGGTTGTGCTCGTCGGCTCCATGCGTCCGGCCACCGCGATCAGCGCCGACGGTCCGGGCAATCTCCTCGATGCCGTCACGGTCGCGGTCCACCCGGCCGCGCGGACCCGGGGCGTTATGGTGGTGCTCAACAACACGGTGCACGGCGCGCGCGATGTGACCAAGGTCGACACGCTGCGGCCCCACGCCTTCGACTCTCCCAACGCTGGCGCGCTCGGCTGGGTTGAGGGAGCCGAGGTGAAATTCTATGGGCCGGCGCCCGCTCCGCGCGGCGAGCCCCGGTTCGCGCTGCCCGAGGAAGGCACGTTTCCCCGGGTGGATGTGATCTACATGAGCGCCGGCACGGATGAGGTGTTGATCCAGGCCTCCGTGGGGGCGGGGGCGAAGGGCATCGTGGTTGCGGGCTCGGGCGCTGGCAGCATGACCTCCGCCGCGCGCACCGCCGTTCGCACCCACACGAAGCAGGGCGTCTTCTTTCTCCGCACCGCGCGCCACAGCGCAGGGCCGGTCGCGGCCTCCGATGGTGGCGCAGGCGACAATAGCGACGCCGCGGTCGGCACGCTCGCCGGCACCGACCTCACCCCGGCCAAGGCGCGCGTCTTCCTCAAGCTCGCCCTCCTCAAGCCCGACGTGACCCGCGACGAGCTGATGAAGCTGATCGGAGAGCTCTGACGAAAGCGGAGGCTGGAAGCCGGAGAAGGGAGAAGGGAGAAGGCAGAAGGGAGAACGGAGATAGGAAACCGGAGACCAGAGTGGTTTGGCCGTCTCCAGCCTCCGGTCTCCAACGGCAGGTTCCCTCCGCGCGCCAAGGGCCTGGCGCGCTCTTGGCTGCATCTCAAATCTCAAATCTGAGATCCGAAATGGAAGACGTCCGACGTCTGCCACTTCGGTCACAGCTTGCGCGCGGGCTCGCGGTAGGCGGAGTCGGCCGGCATGTCCTCGCCGGACCAGACGCGCGCCTGCGTCCACTTGGCGGCGGGTGCGGTCCAGAAGGGATCGTTGGCGGGCAGGCCGAGGTGGAGCAGGCCGGCCATGCAGAGATAGAGGCTGCCCGTCGCGATGTAGCGTTCGCGAATCGAGGGCTGGTGCCCGGCCACGCCGATATTGAGCCAGCCCTTCGCGTCAAAGGTGCCCGGCGCCTCGATCATGCGACGCGTGATGGCGGTGAGCGCACCGCGCACGGCCCCGGCGTTGAGCGTGGGAGGGAGTTCGCGGCGCAGGCTCATATCCGCGAGGTGCTGGAAGGCCCCCATGCGATAGGCGCTCGAGCGGCCGATCACGGGGAAGGTGCCCTCGGGGGAGATCTGCATCTCCTGCACGGCCGCATAGCGGCGGGCGCGGGCCATGACTTTCGGAAGCATCTCGGCCAGCGGATCCTTCTGCGCCGCGCAGACGTCGAGCACGGCCATCATCATGGGCTGGATCACGAAGCTGTTATAGTAGTCCCAGTGAAACTCGCGTCCGTCGCCATACGTGCCATCGCCGACATACCACTGTTCATGTCGCTCAAGTGCGTACGTGATCGACTCGCGCCGGTACTCGCCGGTGAATTGCCAGAGCGCCGCCTCGACGGTCGCGGCGAACAGCAGCCAGTTGTTCTCGCCCGGCTTGATCCCGCGGGTGGCCTTGAAGGCCGCAATGACATTGGCCTGCTCGGTCGGCGACAGCGCGCCCCAGAGGCGGGTGGGCGCGCGCAGCAGCGCGTGCGCGAGGAACGCGGCGTCGACCAGCGGCTGGGAACCCCGGCTGAAATTCGCAAAATCAGGTGAGGCCGGGTCGGTGATGTTCGCGATGGTTCGCACCGCCTGCGCGGTCATGCGCGCCCGCAGCTGCCCCTCAGGCGTGTCATCCGGCGGCAACTCCATCCACGGTGCGACGCCAACCAGCGTCCGACCGACGACTTCAAGGTGGGTGACGGCGGCGCGAACCCTTTCCCAATCGTTGATGGGCAGGCGCTGCTTCAGCTCGCGCGCGGCGGCCGCCTCGAGCACGGGACCGGCCACGCGGGTCACGACCGACACGGCATACTCACGATCCGCCGCGCCCGCCGACTCGGCGGCGTGAAGTGGCAGGTTTGAAACGGAAACCACCAAGGCGGCGGCCCATGCGAGGGGGAGGGAGGCGATTTTCACGGGGGAGAAAAAGGCTGGAGGGATCGGCAAGCGCTGGAGTTTGCCGTCGGCGACACCGGAGTCGGAGAATTTTGCCGCGACGAACACAAAAATTCCGTCGGTTAGTTCGTAGCTCTCACGGGGCCTTAGAGGGCCCTTGGACGGTCTTCGCGCGAGAGAAGAGACTCTTTGTGTTTTTCGTGGCCAGCATGATGGAGTCCTGGTTGCTCGCGCGTCGCTCTCTCTATGCCGGCTGCAAAATCACTTCGCCTTCGGCGGTGGCGGCGCGACGTAGGGCGGCAGAACCCTGGCGTCGGGCGTCACCTTGGCTAGGTTGGGCGTGATGTCCGCGTCCACGCGTCCCAGCGCCCAGTTGAGGCCGCCCATGAGCAGGTTCTGGTAGAGCGGATTCGTCCAGACGTCTTCGCGATGGCCCATGCTGGTGTAGAACACGCGGCCCTGGCCGTGCATTCTTGCCCAAGTCGACGGGTAGTTGGGGCGCTCGTAGAGGTTGCCGACCATGCCCTGGGTGTCCTGCACGAGGATCACGTGGAGATCGGGCGCAAAGTTGCGGTGCGAGTACCACTCCTCATGCAGCGTGAAATCGCCCGCGGGAGCGCCGGGGAACTGGGGGCTGGTGAGGATCATGCGGCCGGGCTGCTGCAGGTTGTGCATGATGAACTCGCCGCCGATCATCTGGATGAAGTCACTGGTGTTGGGTCCGTCGTTCTTGTAGCGCGCCGGCCCGTGCACCTCGCTGCCCGGCGAGAGGAAGGTGTTGTCGGCCCCGTGCATGCCGACGAAGCCCTTGCCCGCGGCGATCGCGCGCAGCAGGGCGTTCTTGCCCTCAATCGTCATCGGCGGCTCGCGGTCGAGCCCGAGCTGGGTCAGGTCGCCGAGCGTGTAGAACATGATGGCGTCGAACTGGGCGAGGTACTCCTCGGAGAACAGCCGTCCGTCCTTGGAGAAGACGAACTCGATGTTGTGCTTGGCGCCCAGCTCGGTGAGCACCCGCTCCGAGAGCGAGGGTGCGCCGTTGATGCGCAGCGCGGCGGTGTGCGACGCGGGTGCGACGGACATCTTCGAAAAATACAGGACCTTCTTCCGCGGAAAGGCCGCGGGCTCGGCGGCCAGGGCGGATCCGACGGCCAAGGCCGCGACGGCGAAGAGGAGAACGATACGACGGAGCAGAAAATTCATGGTCAGGGTAACGGGTGCGGGGTACGGCAAGCGAACACGGGAAGCCTTGCGGCCTCCGGTCGCGTTGACGACCGCAAAGACGCCCGCCGGAGTCGGACCGCCCGCAGGTCCGGATCGAGCAGAGATCAGATGTCAGGGGTCGGACGTCAGGGTCAGGGTTGGCAGACCGCGGAGCGGAGTCTCAGATTTGAAATCTCAGATTTGAGATTGCGGTCGGCCGCCTAGCGCCCGCCCGCCCGGGCCGGGCTTTTTGAAGGGCGCTCAGTTGGACGTCGTCCGGGCGGGGAGGTCCTGGAGGAGCTTTTCCAGCTCGGATTCCGTCAGCGGCTGCTGGCTGTTGCCGGCGGCGGCGCGGGCCTCGGTCACCACGGCGGGTGAAACCGGAGAGCTGTTATTGCCCCACGAGCGGCGGATGTAGGTGAGGATGCCGGCCAGCGTCTGGTCGTCGAAGATCTCGCGCATCGGCGGCATCAGCAGGTTTTCGCGGAGCTTGCCCTCGAGCACGAGGCGGGCGAGGACGCGGTCGTCGCCGGTGGTCCAGCGGGCGCCGACCAGGGTGGCGGCGACGCCGGCCTGGCCCTGGCCGGTCGGAAGATGGCAGGCGGCGCAGAGCAGCGCGTAGTGCTCGCGGCCGATTTCGAAGAGGCGCTGTTGATCGGCGCTGAGCGCGACCACGGTTTCCGTGACCATGCCGGCCTTGCCGGGCCAGCGGAGGCGTCCGAGGAGATTGGTCGCGCGATTGGCGAGGGGATTGGCCGAGTCGGCGGCGAGGGTGATCAGGGCCGTGGGCTCACCGGGGAGCATCACGCTGGCCTGCTGGCCGCCGCGACCGCCACTGGGACCCCCGCGGCCACCCGCGCCACCACCACCACCGCCCGCACCACCCCGGCCACCGCGACCGCCGCCGGCGGGGGGCATCAGACTGTCGAGACCGTCGAGTGTGGCGGTCTTGACCCATGTCGGGGCCGAGGCGGCGAGCGCGGAGTTCAGCAGGGCGTCATCGCGACGGTTGTCATTGGAGCGAAGCACGGCGGTCGTCGCGAGCGTCACGGCCGAGGCCGCGGTGGGACCGGGATTATTGCCCTCGGCGACGGC
>CAMAXB010000225.1 GCA_945862035.1 Opitutus sp. GAS368 | reverse complement strand
ACCATGATTTTTGGACGGGGCCGCTAGCGCCCGCGCAAGCATGAAGACCTACGACCTCATCTGTATCGGCGGCGGTTCCGCCGGCTTCAACGCCGCACGCACGGCCCGTGCGCTCGGGAAGCGGGTTGCCATCGTGGACGGTGCCCGCGAGCTGGGCGGACTCTGCATCCTGCGTGGCTGCATGCCTTCGAAGACACTCCTCTACAGCACGGATGTCCTCCACCTCGCGCAGAAGGGGCGGACGTTCGGTCTGCGCATTCCGTCGGCCAAGGTCGACATGAAGGCCCTGCATCGACGGAAGCTCCGAATCATCGAGGAATTCGCGCAGTATCGGGAAAAGGCCATGCTGGGCGGGGCCTATACCGTCCTGCGCAGCCACGCCCGCTTCATCGATCCCCACACCATCGAACTCGCCGACGGCCAGCGGTTGCGCGGTCGAAATTTCATCATCGGCACCGGATCGCGCGCGAGCGTACCCCGGCTGCACGGCCTGACGGAAACCCCGTTCTGGACGAGCGACGATGTCCTCGATCTCGATTTCGTTCCTTCGAGTGTGATCGTGCTTGGCGGCGGTATCGTCGCCTGCGAGCTCGCCCAATTCCTGCGCCGGATCGGATCACGGGTGACGCTCATTCAGCGCAGCCCGAACATCCTGCGGGACCATTCCCCGGAGGCCAGCGCCGTCGTCCAACGGGCCTTCCGGGCGGAGGGCATGGATCTGCACACCGACACCCGCATCGAGCAGATCCGCGGGGACCACCGCGGGGTCACCGTCACTTTCGAGAGCGGCGGCCGTACACTGACCCGTCGGGCCCGCCATCTCTTCAACGCCCTCGGGCGGGAGCCGGCCACCACGAGTCTCGGACTCGAGCAGGCCGGCATTCGTCTCAGGCCCGACGGTCGCATTCCGGTGAATCGCTGGCAGCAGACCCGCCAGCCGCACATCTACGCCGGAGGCGACGTCTGCGGTCCGCATGATATCGTCCACCTCGCCGTCGCACAGGGAGAATTGGCGGCGCGCCATGCCTTCGGGGTCGCGGGGATCAAGCCGGTCGATCCCACCCTGCTGCTCAATGTTGTCTTTACCGATCCGCCCCTCGCCACGATCGGTCAGCTGGAGGCGGAGCTCAAGGCCGCCCGCACACCCCATCTTGTCGCCAGCTATCCGTTCAACGACCATGGGAAGTCCATCCTGATGGATGCCAATGACGGCTACGTGAAGGTCATCGCGGAACCGGTGCGCGGGAGGATCCTGGGCGCCGAGATCGTGGGACCGCAGGCGGGCGAGTTGATCCACTGCTTCAGCGGTCCCCTTGCGCTTCGGGCGACCGTTTTCGAGCTGCTCCGCGCTCCCTGGTATCACCCCACCCTAGCCGAGATTCTGACCTACCCGCTCGAGGAGCTGGCCGACCAGATCAAGCGCTAGGCCCGGCGGGAGCCCTTCGGCCAAAAGCCTAGGCAACGCGATCACGCGCAGAACGAGGGTCCGCGTGCCCGTCCCCGCGGAGCCCATTTTCCCCTTTGCCCCGATTCCCCTTTCCACCGAGAGTCGCCCCATGCCGAACTACACGCCCCCGTCCTTCCTGACCGACCTGCTGCGCGCCCGCTCCCCCTCCGGGGCGGAGTTCGAGGCGCAGAAGGTGTATGACCATTACGTGAAGCCCGCGGCGGATGCCTACGCCAAGGACGCCATGGGCAATCGCATCGCCACGCTCAACCCGAAGGGCGACCCGATCCTGATGCTGGCCGGCCACATGGACGAGCTCGGCCTGATCCTTACCTTCGTCAACAAGGACGGCTTTCTCTATTTTGACACGATTGGTGGGCATGACCGCGTGATGATCCCGGGCCGCCGGGTGGTGATCCAGACCGCCCGGGGAACAGTCAAGGGCGTGACCGGCAAGCGGGCGATCCATCTCATGGACGAAGCCGACCGCAAGAAGGTCCCGGAGATTCACGAGATGTGGATCGACATTGGTGCGCGCTCAAAAAAGGAGGCGCTGGAACGCGTCGCGATCGGGGACACCGCGACCTACGATCACGAATTCGAACTCATTCACGGGTCAGTCGGCACCGCCCGGGCCTTCGATAACAAGGTCGGCGCCTACATCGTCGGTGAGACCTTGGTCCGCCTGGCGGCGTCCAAGCGCAGTCTGGCCGCCCGCATCGTCTCCGTGGCCACCAGCCAAGAGGAGATCGGGGTGCGCGGCGCCACCACCTCCGCCTATTCCGTCGCCCCGCATCTGGCCGTGGCGGTCGATGTCGGCCACGCCACCGATCATCCGGACTGCGACCAACGGAAGTATGGCGAGACGCGGCTCGGGGGCGGCCCGATCATCTGCCGCGGGCCCAACATCAATCCCAAGGTCTTCGACCGGCTCGTGAAGGCGGCCCGACGGATCAAGCTCCCAGTTCAGTTCGAGGCCGATGCCCGCCCCACCGGCACCGATGCCCGGGCGCTCCAGATGGGCCGCGGCGGCGTCGCCACGGGCCTCATCAGCGTACCCCTGCGGTACATGCACACGCCCAGTGAGATTGTGGATCTGGAGGACGTCGAAGCCTGTGTGAAACTCCTGGTCGAGTTCGCCCTCGACTTGAAAAAGGGCGACTACGGGCACTGGTGAGCGCGCTGCGCGCGCGGTTCTCGGTTATTGATTGATCGTTGTTGGGTCGGACTTCCCGCAAGCGGGCACAGACCCATCAACCAAGTCCAAACAACCCGGGCCGAGACGCCGTCTAGGCGGCGTCCTTCGTCTCTGCCTTAGTCGCGCGGCGCAGCGTCGGCCGGCGCTTGCCTGCCACCACGGCGGCATCGATCACGACCTCGGTGACGTCATCGCGCTGCGGGAGCTCATACATCACCTCGAGCATGATGTTCTCCATGATGGAGCGGAGCGCGCGGGCGCCGGTCTTGAGGATGATGGCCTTCTGCGCGATCGCACGGATCGCATCGGAAGTGAACTTGAGGCGGACGCCATCCATCGCGAAGAGTTTGGCGTACTGCTTCACCGTCGCGTTCTTGGTCCGGAGCAAAATCTTCTCGAGGTCGGCGATCGAAAGCTGATCGAGCACCGAGACGACTGGCAGGCGTCCGATGAACTCCGGGATCATGCCAAAGCGGATCATGTCCTCCGGCGCGACCGACTTCATCATGAGCTCGGGCGTCATGGGGGCCTCCGCCTCTTCGCGACGCCCGACGAAGCCCATGCTGCGCTGGCCCATCCGGCGCTGGATGATGCCATCAAGGCCGACAAAGGCTCCCCCGCAGATGAACAGGATATTCTGCGTGTTGATCTGGACGTACTCCTGATTCGGGTGCTTGCGCCCACCCTGGGGCGGGACATTGCAAACCGTGCCTTCGAGGATCTTGAGCAGAGCTTGCTGGACTCCCTCGCCGGAGACATCGCGCGTGATTGAGACGTTCTCGGTCTTGCGCCCGATCTTGTCGATTTCATCGATGTAGATGATGCCGCACTCGGCTTTCTTCACGTCGTAGTTCGCGGCCTGCAGGAGGCGGAGCACCACGTTCTCGACGTCCTCGCCGACGTAGCCGGCCTCGGTCAGGGTCGTGGCGTCGGAGATCGCAAACGGAACATCCAGGATCCTCGCGAGGGTGCGGGCCAGCAGGGTCTTGCCGGAGCCCGTCGGGCCGACCAGCAGGACATTGCTCTTCTCGACCTCGACCTCGTTAAACTCGGGGGAAAGCGTGGACGGGTCCTTGGCATTCTGGCCCGAATCAAACATTAGCCGCTTGTAGTGATTGTAGACCGCGACCGAGAGGACCTTCTTGGCGTGGTCCTGGCCGATCACGAAATCATCGAGGGTCCGCTTGATCTCCGACGGCTTGATCAGACGAAGCTGCGGGCGGACTTCCGCCGGGGCCTGCTTGGCCTCGCGATCGATGATCGTCTTGCAAACGTTCACGCAGGAGTCGCAGATGTACACGCCGGGGCCGGCAATGATCTTCTTCACCTCCGCCTGCGACTTGCCGCAGAAGGAGCAAAGGGTCATGCGCGACGATTTTGCCATAACCGAGGGTGGTCCGAGGAAAGGCCGCTGTCGAGGGAGGAAACGAAGCCAGTCGCCTGCGATCAGGCCGTGGTACCGACCGCCAGCGTCTGGACCTCGCGGGTCGAGGCCACGACGTGGTCGACGATCCCGTAGTCCTTCGCTTCCTGCGCGCTCAGGTAGTAATCACGATCGGAATCGGAGGCGACCTGCTCGGCGGTCTTGCCCGTGTGGCGGGCCAGCACCTCATTCAGGGTACGGCGCCAACGCAGGATCTCCTTGGCCGCAATCGCGATGTCGGAGGCCTGCCCGCCCGCGCCACCGGAGGGCTGGTGAATCATCACACGGCTGTTCGGGAGCGCGAACCGCTTGCCCTTGGTACCGGCGGCCAGCAGGACGGTGGCCATCGATGCCGCCATCCCGATGCAATAGGTGACCGTGTCGCACTGGAGGAAATTGATCGTGTCGTAGATCGCCATGCCGCCGGTGACAATGCCGCCGGGGGAATTGATGTAGAGATGGATGTCCTTCTTGGGATCCTCCATCTGCAGAAAAAGCAGCTGGGCGATCACGCTATTGGCCACGCCGTCGTCAATCGGGGTCCCGATGAAGATGATGCGGTCCTTCAGCAGGCGGGAATAGATGTCCATCGACCGCTCGCCGCGGCCGGTGTTCTCGATGACGTACGGAATGTAATAGCTGCTCAAGGGAGGTGTTGGTTAGACCCCGCCAACGACCGTCAGGCCTTGGCTGAGGCTGTCGTCACGGTAGCCTTGGAGACCAGCAAATCAAGGGCCTTGTCGAAAATGATCGACTGCTGGACCGAGCGCAGCTGTTCGCGATCCTTCGTCAGGACCTTGACCAGCTTCTCCGGCGTCTGGTTCGTGCGCATGGCCTCACGGTAGATGAAGGCGTCGATGTCCTGCTCGGACACCTGCAGCTCTTCCTTCTCCGCGATCTTCGCGAGGATGAGCTGGGACTTCACGCGACCCGCCGCGGCCTTCTTGGCCCCCTCGTAGAGTTCCTTCTTGTCCTTTTCGAACTGATCCGCGGCGACGCCACGGCGCATGTTCTCCTCGATGAACTGGCGAAGGACGCCCTGGGTCTCGGTCTCGACCAGGGACTCAGGAACGGAGAATTCGATCTTGGCCAGCAGGGCATCGGTGATCTGACGGCGCTGGGCGGAGCGGTTTTGAAACTCCTTCTGCATTTTGAGCCGACCGCGGA
>CAMAXB010000224.1 GCA_945862035.1 Opitutus sp. GAS368 | reverse complement strand
GCCCTGCGCACGCTCGCGGCCGGGTTGAACGACACCGAGTTCGGCCTGTACTTCGCCAAGTATCACAGACGCGTGCAGCTGATCAGCGCGCGCACGCCGACGGGGCCCATTAATACGAATCTCACGGGCCCGCTCACGGCGGTCTTCATCAGCGCGGGCCTGCCGGTCGCCAATGCCGCCGCCCAAGCCGATGCCGTCTGGGGTCTGTTCGTGCTCTCCCAGACCAATCCGCGTGCTCTCACCCCTGTGCAGCTGGCGACCCTCCAGGCCGCGTCGACGCAGGCCGCCATCAATGGCGCCCGCCAGATCGCCCTGCTCACCGCCGCGGCAACCGGTCGCTACTTCACCGAGTTCCCCGAGGGAACCAACATGATCGGCGCCAGCTTCAACACCGACCTGTCCCGATTCGGCGTCGCCTGGCAGGGCGAGGTGTCCTACAAGATGGATACACCGCTGCAGGTCGACGACGTCGAGGTGCTCTTCGCCGCGCTCTCCGCTCTCAATCCGGCCTTTGGCGCCAACAATCAGGTTGGCAACTACCTCGGACAGTACGCCCGGGAGATCCCGGGCTTCCGCCGGCTCGATGTCTGGACCGCGCAGAACACGCTGACCAAGGTCTTCGGGCCCAAGCTCGGGGCGAGCCAGCTGACCGTTGTCGGTGAAGCCGGCGGCGTCTGGGTGCCGGATCTGCCTTCGAAGGACCTCCTTCGGTTTGAAGGCGCCGGGACCTTTACCAGCGGCAATCCCGCGGCCATGGCCGGCACCGGCAGCGCGCTCCCGGGCACGCCGCTCACCGCCTTCGCCGATGACTTCTCCTGGGGCTACCAGATCGTGGCCCGGCTCGACTACACCAACGTCTTCGCGGGGTTGAACCTGACGCCGACGATTGCCTACACCCACGACGTCTCGGGCAACACGCCCTCGCCGCTCTCCAACTTCATCGAGGGTCGCAAATCCATCAATGTTTCGGCCGAGCTGACCTGGCAGAACGCCTGGTCGCTGGAATTCCGCTACGTCGATTTCTTCGGCGCCGGCCGCCACAACCTGCTCGCTGACCGCGACTACTTCGCCACCACGCTCAAGTACTCCTTCTGAGAACGTCATGAAACTGATTTCCTCCTCCGTCCTCCTGCTCGCCACCACTGCCCTCGCCCACGCCGCCGTCGCGGAGGCCGAATTGGACCGCCTCGGGCGCGACCTCACCCCGCTCGGGGCGGAGCGCGCCGGCAATGCCGACGGCACCATCCCGGCCTGGGAGGGTGGCATCACCACGCCGCCCGCGGGCTACCAGGTCGGTGATCACCATCCTGATCCCTTCGCGGCCGACCAGCCGCTCTACACGATCACGCCCGCCAATCTGGCCCAGTATGAGTCGCGGCTCACGGCGGGCGCCGTCTCCCTGCTCAAGGCCTACCCGAGCTATCAGATGATCGTTTACCCGACGCGCCGCAGTGCATCGGCCCCGCAGCGCGTGTACGATGCCACCCGCCGCAACGCCCCGACCGCCCGCCTGACCGAGGGCGGCAACGGCGTCGCCGGCACCGTGGCCGGCGTGCCCTTCCCGCTGCCCAAGGACGGGCTGGAGGTGCTCTGGAACCACCTTACCCGGTACCGGGGAGTCTCCGCCACCCGCGAGATCGGCCAAGCCATGCCCAGCCGCGGCGGCAGCTACAACCTGGTCGAGTTCAATGATGAGTTTCTCTTTAACTACGCCCGCGAGGACATAACTGAGGCCGGCCTCGACAACACGCTGGTGTACTTCAAGCAGGCCGTCACGGCCCCGGCGCGCCTCGCCGGCACGATCCTGATCGCGCACGAGACGGTCGACCAGATCAAGGAGCCACGCCGCGCCTGGGTCTACAACCCCGGCCAGCGCCGTGTCCGCCGCGCTCCTCAGGTCTCCTACGACAATCCCGGTACGGCCTCGGATGGCATGCGCACCAGCGACCAGTTCGACATGTTCAACGGCGCCCCGGACCGCTATACGTGGACCCTCGTCGGGAAGCGCGAGATGATCGTGCCCTACAACTCGTACAAGCTGCACTCGGACTCCGTGCGCTACAGCGACATCCTCAAGCCCCTGCACATCAATCAGGACCTCGCCCGCTACGAGCTCCACCGGGTGTGGATCGTGGAAGCCAAGCTCAAGCAAAGCGCCAGCCACCTCTATCCCCGCCGGACCTTTTATATCGACGAGGACAGCTGGCAGATCTTGGCGGTGGACCAGTATGATTCACGCGGCGAGATGTGGCGCGTTTCGGAGGCCCATTGCATCAACTACTACGACGCGCTCACGTTCTGGAGCACGCTCGAGGTCCACACGGATCTTGCGGCGGGCCGCTACCTCGCCATCGGGCTCGATAACGAAGGCAAGATGTACGACTTCAGCGTGCAGCGCGCCCCGGCCGACTACAGTCCCGACTCCCTTCGTCGCGACGGCGTCCGCTAGGCGACCGGCTCATGCTGCGCGCCGTCGCCGCACTTGGTCTTGCGCTCACGGCTGCAGCCGCGCCGCCCGAAGCCTCCCGCCTGCTCCTTGACGCCGCGCGCAGCGGCGACGCCCTCGTGGTCGTGGGCGAGCGGGGGGCGATCCTGCGCTCGTCCGATGAGGGTGACAGCTGGACGGTCTCCCCCGCGCCGGTCTCGGCGACCCTGACGGCGGTCGCCTTCGCCGATGACGCGTTGGGCTGGGCGGTGGGGCATGACGGCGTCATCCTCAACTCGTCCGACGGCGGGCGCACCTGGTCAGTGCAGCACGCGGAGACCGACCGCGAGGCCTCCTTTCTTGACGTCTGTGCGGTGGACGCGCGTCATGCGATCGCCGTGGGCGCCTACGGTCTTTTTCTTGCGACGGCCGACGGCGGCGCGACCTGGACCCCGCGGCGCATCAGTGAGGACGACTTTCACTTCAACCGAATCGTGCGGACGCCAGAGGGTGTCTTGTTCATTGCCGGGGAGGCGGGCACGCTCCTCCGCTCGACCGACACGGGAAAAAGCTGGGCGCTGGTGCCCGCGGACTACGAGGGCTCCTTCTTCGGGCTGCTACCGCTTGCGGATGGCGGCCTGATCGTGCACGGCCTGCGCGGACGCCTCTTCCGCAGCGTGGACGGCGGCGCAGGCTGGGAAGACCTGAGCACGGAGCAGACCGGCCTGCTCGCAACGGGGGTGCAGCTTCGCAGCGGGGCGGTCATTGTCGCGGGTCAAGCCCGCACCTTCCTCGTCAGCACGGACGGAGGCCGGGCCTTCTCCCCGTGGTCGCCCCTGCACACCACGGCCGTGGCGGAACTGCTGGAGCTCAAGACCGGCGGCCTGCTCCTCGTTGGCGAAGCCGGCATCACCCGCCTGACTGCACCATGAAATCAACGCTCCCGCGGGTCGAGGAGTTCGTGTTCCGCCACCGGGTGCTCTGCACCCTTTTCTTCGTGCTGGTCACCGTCGTGCTGGGCGTATTTGCGGCGCGGACGAGGGTGGACGCGAGTTTTAACAAGTCGCTGCCATCGAACCACGAGTACATCCAGACGTTTATCCAATATCAGGCGGAGTTCGGTGGCGCGAACCGCGTGGTGATCGCGCTGATGGCACGGGAGGGCGATATCTTTACCCCGGACTTCTTCGCCACGCTCGAGGCGGTGACGGATGAGGCGTTCTACCTGCCGGGAGTCGACCGGGCCCAAGTCCAGTCGATCTTCACGCCCAATGTGCGCTACCTGGAGGTCGTTGAAGATGGGCTGCAGGGTGGCAATGTGATTCCGCCGGGCTTCGCGCCCACGCCGGAGGGCTTTGAACAGGTCCGCCAGAACATCATCAAGTCGGGTCGCGTCGGCATGCTGGTGTCGTCTGACTTCACCGGCGCGGCGGTGATCGCCTCGCTCCTTGAGGTCGATCCCCAGACGGGAGCCAAGCTTGACTACACGGTCGTGGCGAAGGCGCTTGAGACCACAATCCGCGAGCGCCACGGGTCGGCGCGGATCGATATCCATATCATCGGGTTTGCCCAGGTCATCGGCGATATCACCGAGGGCGCCACCGGTGTCTTCCTGTTCTTCTTCGTGGCCATCGCCATCTCGGCGTTGCTGCTCTTCTTTTTCTCCCAATCGCTGGTCCTCACGCTGCTGCCGCTCTTCACCTCCGCCTGCGCGGTCATCTGGCAGCTCGGTCTGCTCAATCTGCTGGGCTTCGGCCTCGACCCGTTGTCGATGCTGGTGCCCTTCCTCGTCTTCGCCATCGCGCTCAGCCACGCGACGCAGATGCTGCGGTCGTTCCGCCACGAATACACTCTCGGGGCCAACGAATACGCGGCGGCGCGGGCCTCGTTCAGCAATCTCTTTGTTCCGGGAACGGTGGCGATCGTCACGGACACGGTTGGATTTCTCACGATTTATCTGATCGATATTCCGATCATCCGGGAGCTCGCGATCACGGCGAGTCTCGGTGTCATGCTCATCATTTTCACCGATCGTTTCTTTCTGCCGCTGCTGCTCTCGTGGACCCGGATGAAGCCGAATTTCCGCCGGCAGGTGAATTTCCGGCGATTCGCGCTGCAGCCGTCCTGGCGTCGCCTCGTGACGGTCACGACCGGACGCGGTTCAATCCTGATCATTGCAGTCTGTCTGGGCCTCTGGGTCTTTGGCCTCGTCCAGGCCCGGAAGGTCCCGATCGGTGACGTCCATGCCGGGGTGCCTGAACTCCGGGTTGATTCGCGGTACAATCGCGACACGGCGGTGATCACCTCCGAGTTCGCGATCGGGGCGGACACGATCACCGTGCTCGTTGAAACCGTACCGAATGGCGTGATCGATCATGACGTGATGGCGCTGGTTGATCGCTTTGCGTCCCATCTGCGGGGGGTCGAGGGCGTGCAGTCGACGCTCGCGCTCACGGACTACGCCAAGACGATCAACGCGGGCTGGAACGAAGGAAGTCTGAAGTGGCGGGTGATCCCGCGCAATCCCCAGGCCCTCGCCCAGGCCGTGGCGCCGGTCGAGACATCGAGCGGACTGCTCAATGCCGACGGCAGCGTGATCCCGGTGATGATCTACCTGAAGGATCATCGGGCGGAGACGCTCCAGACCGTGGTGACGGCGATCAAGGAATTCCGCGAGGCGCACGGGACAGAGCGCGCGCGGTTCCGGCTGGCCACGGGCAATGCCGGGGTGATGGCGGTCACCAATGAAGTCGTCGCCGCAGCGCAGATTCCGATGATGGTCTGGCTGTATGCGGCGGTCGTGACGCTCTGCCTGATTTCC
>CAMAXB010000223.1 GCA_945862035.1 Opitutus sp. GAS368 | reverse complement strand
GCCGGCGGACGCTTGCCGCGGGGGGGACGGATGGCGATGGGGCGACTTTCGGGCCGCTGCGGCCTGGTGTGGCGGCGCTGTTCGTCGGACCGGCCCTGCTCCTCTACGGGGCGTTCGTCCTTCTGCCCGGCCTCGCCTCGTTTGGCGGGGCCTTCCTGCATTGGGATGGCCTCAGCCGCCCGTCGTGGGCGGGGTTGTTCAACTTCAAGTGGCTCCTCTTCGAAAGCGACGGCTTCTGGCGCGCGCTGCGCAACAATGTCTACCTCATGGTCGTGCCCGCCCTCGTCGTGGTGCCGGTGGCGCTGCTCTTCGCGACCATGATCCACCGCGGCGTGTGGGGCGGTTCGGTCTTCCGCGTGGTGCTCTTGTTCCCGAACCTGCTCGGGGGCATTGCCGCCACCCTGCTGTGGCTCAACGCCTATGAGCCGCAGGGGGGCCTGGTGAATGCCGCGTTGACCGGGCTGGGCGACCTGCTTGCGCAAACCCCTGCTCCCGACGCGCTGGTCGCGTGGCTGCACGGATTTGCGGGCTACCCTTGGCTCGCGCCGGCCAATCTCTACACGGCCCTGATCCCGATCTATCTGTGGATGGCCTGCGGCTTTAACCTCATTCTCTACCTCGCGGCCATGGAGGGCATCGATCCGCAACTCTACGAAGCCGCGGAGCTCGAGGGCGCCTCGCGCGGCCGGCAGTTCTTTGCGATCACCCTGCCCATGATCTGGGATGTCCTCATCGTGTCGGCGGTCTTTCTCCTCATCGCGGGGCTGAATGCCTTCGAGATGATCTGGCTGCTCACCTCCCAGGACCCGGGAGGCGAGACCCACACGCTGGGCACGCTGATGGTGTCCTCCATGTTCAAGGACTTCCAGGTCGGCCGCGCCACCGCGATTGCCGTCGTCCTCTTCGCTCTCGTCCTCGCCGGCAGCGCGGTGGTCATGCGCGGATTGAAACGGGAGGCGATTGAGCGATGAGCAAGCGAGACATCAGAGATCAGATGTCAGAGGTCAGAACAATCCAACTGCGGTGCTTTCGGTCGGTATGACTGACTTCTGATCTCTGACATCTGACCTCTTTTCCAGCCAGCCCCACGCCGTGAGCCAATCATCTTCAGTTAAACTTCGCACGAGCGAGCTCCCCATCTCCCGCCTGCTGGCCTTCGCGGTGCTCGCCGGGTACCTCGCGTGGGTGATGTACCCGATGGCGTGGCTGGCGTATTCGTCCCTCAAGGCGGATGAGGCCATCTTTCTGGATGCCTTTGCCCTGCCGCCTTTTGGGGATCTGCGGTTCGATAATTACGTGCGGGCGTGGGACGGCGCGCAGTTTGGTGACTACTTCCTCAACTCGGTCGTGGTGACAGTGGCCTCCGTGACGCTCATTGTCCTGCTCGGCGCGATGACGGCCTACGCCCTCTCGCGCTTTGCCCACCCGCTCGGGCCGGCCACATTCTGGCTCTTTCTGGCCGGCTTGATGATCCCGGCCCAGCTTTCGGTCGTTCCGCTGTTCTTCGAACTGCGTGCGCTCGGGCTGCTCAACTCGCGCCTTGGCCTGATCCTGGTCTACACGGCCAACGGCCTGCCGTTCGCGATCTTCATCCTTGCGGGATTTTTTCGCGCCCTTCCGCGCTCGCTCTACGAGGCGGCGGTGATCGACGGGTGCACGGAGGCGGGTGCCTTCTGGCGCGTACTCCTGCCCTTGGCCCGCCCCGGCCTCGTGACCGTGGCGATCTTCCAGTTCATCGGCGTGTGGAAGGAGTACTTCTTCGCGTTCATGTTTGCGAGCGGCGACGGCACCGGCGGGGCACGGACCCTCCCGCTCGGCCTGGCCAACCTGGCGATCACCGCCCAGTTCCGGACCGACTATGGCATGCTCTTTGCCGGCCTGGTGATCGTGACCCTGCCGATCCTGGCCATCTTTGTCGCCCTGCAGCGCCACCTCGTCAAGGGAGTCACCGCCGGCGCCGTGAAGGGCTGACCGGGGACCGGCGGGGCGCCGGCGTTCCGCGCCCGCCCACCCCCTTGGTATCCAAGTTCCGATGACGAGAGCGCGTCGGTGATCCGGGGCCGGGCCGTTTTCGGCGCTAGACCGATCCTGCGGTTCAGGCTGGAGGCCGGGCCTTCCCTGCTCCAGGCTGATGTCTCGCCATCCCATGTCCGAACCGGAGCCCAACACGCCTGCGCTGGTGATCGATGATCTGGAGCTGCTGCATTGGATCCAGCGCACCGCCCATGAGCATGCGATCATGGCCATCACGGATGCGAAGGGCGTGATCGTCTTCGCCAATCGGAAGTTCTGCCAGATCTCCGGCTATTCGGCGGCGGAGCTGCTCGGCCAGACTCACCGCATCGTGGGGTCCGACGTGCACCCCCCGGAGTTCTTTGCCGACCTCTGGCGCACCATTAACTCCGGGCGGACCTGGCACGGCAGTATCTGCAACCGGGCGAAGGACGGCTTCCCGTACTGGGTGGAGAGCACGATCGTCCCCCTGCTCGACGACGAGGGCCGCCCCCGCTTCCACCTCGCGCTGCGGACGGACGTGACGAAGCTCAAGCTGGCGGAGGAGACCAATGCCAGTCTTGTCCGGGAACTGACGACCCGCGCCGAGGAGCTGCGGAGTGCGCAGGAGGAGATCGGCCTCTTCTTCGACAACGCCCCGATCGGCATCAGCTGGAAGGAATTTACCGGCGCCGGCCGGCCCGGCGCGAATCACATGAATCGGCGGTTCTGCGAGCTCATCGGGCTGACCCCGGAGCAGGCCCGCGATTCCGACAACATTCGCAAGGTCACCCACCCCGACGACTGGGGTCCGCAGGAAAGGCTCATCAACGAGGTCTACTCCGGAAAGCGGGACCGCTTCACCCTCGACAAGCGCTACATCCACGCGGATGGCCGCATCGTCTGGGGAACGCTCACGGTGGCGGTGCTGCGGGATGCCGCCGGGCAGGTCACGCACCACTTTTCGATGCTGGAGGATATCACGGCCCGGCGCGCGGCCGAGGACCAGCTCCGCCGCAGCGAGGCCCGCTGGCGCACCTACCTCTCCATCGCGAGCGAGATCCTCTACGCGATCACCCCGGAGCTGCAGATCAAGTTCGCGACTCCCGCCTGGACGGCCAAGCTGGGTCATGCAACCGACGAGGTGATCGGCCGGCGGTACTTCGACTTCGTCCACCCGGACGACATCCCCGAGTGCCGGCGCTACATCGAGGCGATCCTCGCGGGCGCGACCGATCTCGGCGGAGTCGAGTACCGCATGCGCCACCGCGATGGCCGCTGGATCTGGCACGCCTCCTCCGGTTCCGCCTACACCGACCGCGATGGCCGCCGAGCGTACTTCGGGGTCGGGCGCGACATCAGCGTCCGCCGCCGCGCCCAGGACGACCTGCGCGCGGCGCTGGCCCGGCGCGAGGAGTTGGAGCGGATCATCAACCGCTCGCCCTCGGTCGTCATTCTCTGGCGCGCGGAGGAGAACTGGCCGGTCGAGTTCATCTCGCAGAGCATCTCGCAATTTGGCTACACCCCGGAGCAGTTCACCAGCCGCGAGCTCAATTTTGTCGTCATCACCCATCCGGACGACCGCGATCGCGTGACCGCCGAGGTGCGCGCCCATGCCGATGCCGGGCATGCCGAATATAATCAGGAATACCGCCTGCTCTGCGCCGATGGTTCGGTGCGCTGGGTCGACGACCACACCGTCGTGCGCCGCGACGCGGCCGGAAAGGTCACGCATCACGAGGGTCTGATCACCGATATTTCCCAACGCCACGAGGCCGAGGAACGCGAGCGCATCGCCCGCGAACGCGACCTGCGGATGGCCGGCGAGGTGCAGCAGCACCTGCGCCCGCGCGTGTTTCCCGACCTCACCGAAGTCGAGATCGAGGCCTTTGCCTCCTCCTCCATGCTTATCGGCGGCGACTATTACGACGTCGTGCCCGTAGACGGCCGGCGCTGGGGCTTTGTGGTGGCGGATGTCTCCGGCAAAGGCGCGGCCGCCGCCCTGATGATGGCCGAGTGCCGCGCCACGCTGCGGCTCTGTGCCGCCGGTGAGGCCAGCCCGGCCGCTGTGCTGAAGCGGGTCAATCGCGCGATCCAGCCCGACATGCGCCCGGGCATGTTCATCTCGATTTTCTACGGTATCCTCGATCTCGACAGCAACGTCCTGCGCTTTTGCCGCGCGGGCCACGAGCCGACCCTGCTGGTCCGCCACGGCGCGACCACGCCCGAGCTGCTGCCCGGGGCGGGTCTGGCCCTCGGTCTCGACGAAGGGGAACTCTTCGACGCCATGCTCGAGGAGCGTGAGGTCGCGCTCCAGGCCGGCGACCTGCTCGCGCTCTACACCGATGGGGTTACCGAGGCCTGTAACCCTGGCGGCGAGGAGTTCGGTCGCGATCGGCTGGCCTCCGCCCTGCTCCGCCACGACGAACGGCCGCTGGCCGAGGTCGTCCGCACGGTCGACCGCTACGTCCGCAATTTCTGCACGCTCGCCCCGCGCCACGACGACCGCACCTTACTCCTGGTCCGCCCGCGATGAGTGGCCGGGATGTGGCTGGGGTCGCCGAGCCCCGGACCGTTGATCGGGGTGGAGCCGTGGCCCGCAGCTCGCGGGCTTGAAAAGTATCGATCCAACCGGTTCGGGCAACACGTCCCACCTTCGGACCGGGCTCAGCGAGCCCGGCTACAAACAGCCCGCAGGCGATCGATTGCGATGACGGTTTCGAGGCCTCAAGGTCGGCTTCCAACATGGAACTCCCCGCCTCCGGTTTGGACTGTCAGTCCTGCGGAGCCTGCTGCTTCTCTTCGCTGGAGACCTACGTGCGCGTGTCGGGTGACGACTGGATGCGGCTCGGGTCCGAGGCCGAGCGCGTGGCCCATTTCATCGGGAACCGCGCCTACCTGCGCATGACGGACGGGCATTGCGCTGCTCTGATCGTGATCCGTCCGCCTGACGGCCGCGCGCATTTCGCGTGTTCGATCTACGACCGGCGGCCGCAGGTTTGCCGCGATCTGGAGCGGGGCTCGCCGTCCTGTGACGCTGAGCGGATGGTCAAGGCCGCGTGGGCGGCTGGCGGCCTGCGCCCGAACTCCCCGGCCCCGTCGGGCCCAACGCCGGTAGCTGCAGCGTGCGGATAAAGGCATCGGCCTCGCGGATCGACCCATCCATCTCCGCGATCAGCTGACGGATGTCGGTCTGCAGCTCGCGATTCGTACCATCGAGCGAGGCGAGGGCGCGGGCGTTGAGATTGTGCTTCAGGA
>CAMAXB010000222.1 GCA_945862035.1 Opitutus sp. GAS368 | reverse complement strand
AATTCACCGGGCATTTCAACGGTGCGATCTACGGCGCGCCGCGAAAGATCCGCAACGGCCGCACGCATTTGAGCAACCTCTACCTGTGCGGCACCGATCAGGGATTCCTCGGCATCGTCGGGGCGATGCTCAGCGGCATCTCCATGGCGAATTTCCACGTGTTGCAAGGAAAGGGGTAGGGCGGCACTACCGCCTGGCCACCAAGCATGGACTGGGTTGTCGCGTCGCTCCTGTCGGCGTTCTTTTACGGGCTCCACGACCTCGCGACCAAGCAGGCGGTGCGCGACAACGCCGTCCTGCCGGTCCTGTTCTGGGCCAATGTCTGCAGCGCCGTGGTCTGGGGTCTCCTGCTGGCGGCTGCCGCGGTCGTCCCGACGGTTCTCCCGGCCGGGCTGCAGGTTGATCCGCTCACGCCATTCCAGCACCTCCAGCTTCTGCTCAAGGCCGCGATCGTGGCGGCGTCGTGGATCTGTGGTTACTTTGCGGTCAAGCACCTGCCGCTCTCGCTCGCTTCGCCGGTCCGCGCGACCGGCCCGATCTGGACCCTGCTGGGCGCGATCCTGATCCTCGGCGAACGCCCCTCCTGGCTCGAGGGCTTGGGCATCCTCATCACGCTGGCGTCCTTCGCGGGACTCTCCCTTGCAGGTGCGAGGGAAGGCATCCACTTCCATCGCGACAAGTGGATCGGTTTCCTGATCGCCGCGACGCTGCTCGGAGCGGCCAGCGGCTTGTATGACAAGTACCTGCTGGGCCGCGTCGGCTACTCGGTGGCGACGGTGCAGTGCTGGTTTTCGATCTATCTCGCGCTCCTTTTCCTTCCCGTGGTGCTCGGGTGGTACTTCCGGCTGTGGACGCGCAACGTCTTCCAATGGCGGTGGAGCATCGTGCTGGTCTCGTTTGGTCTGCTGGTGGCGGACTTCCTGTACTTTAGCGCGCTGCGCGACGACGAGGCGCTGATTTCGATCGTCTACAGCCTGCGCCGGGCGAGCATCCTCGTGGCCTTCGGCGGGAGCATCCTGCTGTTCAAGGAACAGAACGGACGGCAAAAGTTCCCCGCGGTGATTGGCATTGTCGCAGGGATCGTGCTGACGCTGATGGGGTGATGGCTGAAAAGGGGTCAGAAGTCAGGATTCAGGAGATCGGACTACTGACTCCTGAATCCTGACTCCTGACTTCTTCGACTGCGTTGCAGGTGCCTTCGCGACCCGATGACACGCCTATCGACAATCAGCGGCCGACCGGACAGCCTCTGAACACCATGCCCACGACTTACGAGACGCTCCGAGCTGACATCATTGGCGCCGTGAAGGCGCGCGACAGTGGCAAGGCCACGATCCTACGCACGGCGGATGCCGCCATCCAGCGCGCGGCGATGGACCTGAGCAAGCCGATCGAGGAGCCGCTGGTCATCGCCACGCTCCGCAAGGCCGTGAAGAATCTGACAGACGCCAAGGCCGAGTTCGAGAAGGGCGGCCGCCCCGATCTTGCCGCGGCAAATGCGGCTGAGATTGTCGTCCTGGAAAAGTACCTCCCGGCCGGCCTCGATCCGGCCAGGCTGGAGGCCCTCATTGTCGAGACCATCGCCGCCACGGGCGCCGCCTCGAAGAAGGAAATGGGCAAGGTCATCGCCGCGCTCAAACAGCGCCCGGAGGCCGGCCTGATCGACTTCTCGGCCGCCAGCAAACTGGTGCAGGCCAAGCTACCCTGAAGCTGAATATTAACCACGGATGGACACGGATTGACACGGATACGATCCGAAGCCGGGCCGGGCTCCCGGTTCGTTTCGAAGGGAGTCTTTGCTCCGCTTCCGGGCCAGAATCCAATCCGTGTTAATCTGTGTCCATCCGTGGTTAAAACGGATTGGTGTCATTGCCTTCAAAACCCCCTTGCGCTCGCCCCCTTGACGGGTTCACTGACCGTTTCCATGGCTTACGACTGGCTTAAAGGAGTGGCGGATGAGTATGACGTCATCGTCATCGGCAGCGGCTTGGGCGGCCTGACCGGCGCCAATGTGCTGGCCAAGGCCGGGCACAAGGTCCTGCTCCTGGAGCACCACTATCAGTACGGTGGCCTCGCCACGTGGTTCACCCGCAAAGGCGGGCATATTTTCGATATTTCCCTGCACGGTTTTCCCAGCGGCATGATCAAGAGCTGCCGTCGTTACTGGACCAAGGAGATCTCCGACTCGATCGTGCAGTTGAAGGATATCCGCTTCATCAATCCGCAGATGGATGTTTGGACGACCTTTACCCGCGAGGATTACACCCGTGTGCTGGTTGAGCAGTTCAAGCTCCCGCGCGAGCAGGTCGAGTCCTTCTACGATCACCTGCGGGCGATGAACTACTACGACAACAACCCGGAGACCACCGGGCAGATGTTTCATCGCTTTTTCCCGGGCCGGGATGACGTGCACCGCCTCCTGATGGAGCCGATCGCCTACGCGAACGGGTCAACGCTCGACGATCCGGCCATCACGTTTGGCATCGTGTTCTCCAACTTCATGGGCTCGGGCGTGTACACCTTCCGCGGCGGATCAGATCTGCTGATCGAGAAGATGACCGACGAGCTTAAGCGCAATGGCGTCGAGCTGCGCAAGAAGGTCCTCGTCGATCGCATCCACGTGGAGGAGCGGGACGGACGGAAGGTCGCCGCGGGCATCGTGGCCAAGAGCGGGCGCATTATCCGCGCCAAGGCCGTGCTCTCCAACGCGAACATCAAGAACACGATCTTCAGGCTGGCCGGTGAGGAGAACTTTCCTGCCGACTACGTGGAGCAGGCCAGAGCGGTCCGGATCAACACGAGCTCGTGCCAGGTCTACCTCGGCATCCGCAAGGGGGAGAGCATCCCGCACATCGGCGACCTTGTGTTTACCTCGGAGGCCCCGAAGTTCAGCCCACAGGAACTGACCGACCTGCACACCACAAGCCGCACGTTCTCCGTCTACTATCCCGACACACGGCCCGGCTCGGACCGTTACACCGTCGTGGCTTCGCTCAACGGACGTTACCCTGATTGGAATGAGCTTTCGCCCGAAGGCTATGAGAAGAACAAGCAGCGCCTGATTGATGAGGCGATTGCGTCCCTCGAGAAGTACATCCCGGGTGTGGGGGCCAAGATCGATTGGAGGGAAGCGGCGACCCCCCGCACGATCGAGCGCTACACGACGCACACGGGCGGCACATCCTTTGGGACGAAGTTCGAGGGCCTGCCGGTTTCGATGACTCTTTCGGACCAGCTGCCGGGCCTTTTTCACGCTGGCAGCGTGGGTATCATCATGTCGGGCTGGCTCGGGACAATCAATTACGGCGTCATTACCGCCCACAAGATCGATAAGCACCTCTTCGCACTCAAGCAGCAGAAGGTGGAGATCGAAACCTGATGGTTGTAGCCCGCGAAAGCGGCCTCGCGCTTGGCGGCGCGATCTCGCGGTCGCCCAAGCCAAGCGATCGCGAGGCCTATCTCGACTACTCCGCAAAGTTCTTTTTGATAAGTGGTTAGCGGTCACGGCGCTTCGCCGCTGCGGGGGTGTCCTGATCGGGTGCGTCGAGTGTGGTGGCATGGCCCTTCACCGCTCTGGCTAGCGGCGATACTTGCGAGAACGACTCCATCGGTCGAAGAGTCGTTGAGTATATCCTGCATTCAACTGCTTTTTTTCGCATCGATCATCGGACTTAAGCCCCATGGCGCGATCAGGGGAAGCATGAGAGTGTAAAGGTCATGTTAAATCCTCCCTACACCAAGAAATTAAGGATTCAGTTGTTGGCGCTCGGTCTTTCGCTGCCCGGGCTGGCTCTTGCTCAGACTCCTGCTCCAGCGGAAACAGTTGTGCTCGAAAAGTTCGAGGTCACCGGATCCCGCGTAAAGCGGCTGGACCTCGAGACGCCCGCGCCGGTTGTTTCCTACGGAACGCAGGAAATCGAGGCCAAGGGCTACACCAACATCGGCGACTTCATCCAGAGCCTGCCCTTCAACACGGGCTCGGCGAACTCGATTTATCAGACGGCGAGCTTCACGCGTGGCGCGGCGACGACCAATCCCCGCGGCCTCGGCTCCCAGCGTTTTCTCACTCTGATCGACGGCCGCCGTCCGGCGACCTATGCGCTCCCGACCGGGGGTAATCGTCAGGTTTTCGACTTCAACAGCCTGCCTTCGGCGGCGATTGAGTCCGTGGAGTTCCTCAAGGATGGCGCCTCCGCCATTTACGGCGCCGATGCCCTCACCGGGGTGTTCAACGTCAAGCTGAAGAAGAATTACAGCGGTCTGTCCACCAGCGGCTACTACGGCAACACGTTCGGCCACGACACGGGAATCGCACAGTTTAGCGTCGTCGGCGGCGCTGCGGGCGACAAGGCGCGGGCGATGGTTGCCTTCGATTTCAAGACCGCCAACTCGAACTACCTGCGGGACTACGGCGTCAAGACGACCGACTACTCCCTCACGCTGGGCACGAATAAGGGCGCCAATCTCAACAGCGCCTTCAACTGGCCGGCCAACATCTCGGTCAACGCTGCGCTCTCACAGGCCGCGGGTCCTTTCGCGGGGTCGACTTTGGTTGTTACGGGGGGGGTACCCACGGCAAACGTGACACGGGCGAGTTTCAGTGCGGTGTCTGTCCTCCCAGCTGCGAACCGCTACAATTTTGCGGAAACGCTCCAGCTCTATCCGTCCTACGACTACATGAGCGGCTACGCGCAGTTCGAATATGACCTTGCGGACTCGATCAAGGCCTTTGCGACCATCGCGGTCTCGAATAACAGCACCTACTATGCGTTCACCCCCGGGGTCATTAGCTTTGCGTCTGAGGGCCTCAGCATGCCGGCGAACAGCCCCTACAATCCGTTCGGCATCACCCTCACAACCCTGCTCGCCCGCACCAACTTCGGTCCGGCCCGTAAGTTCGACACGGAGTCGACCAGCGCCAGCTTTGTTAGCGGCTTGCGTGGAACGATGGCAACGACCTGGGACTGGGAAAGTGCCGTGTCCTACGGCTTCAGTGAGGTGACCTCGATCGCCCGTAACGCGACCCGCGCAACGACCTTCCAGTCCGCCCTCAACGGTACGCTGTCGGGGTTCTCTGGCACCTTCTTCAACCCCTTCGGTCCTAATCCTCAGGGCTTGGTCGACGCCCTCTTCACCAGTTCGACCGGGGTCAACAAGAGCGAGGGCCTCGCATGGGATGCCAACATCTCTAACGGCAACATCTTTTCGCTTCCTGCGGGCGATATCGGCTTCGCGACAGGCGTGGAGGTTC
>CAMAXB010000221.1 GCA_945862035.1 Opitutus sp. GAS368 | reverse complement strand
GGGCTACCGTTCGGTCGAACACCTCGTGAACAAGATCGTCTTCCAGCAGGATCCGCCCGCGGTGAGGGACATCAGCGCCCTCATCCCCGTCACCAAGGACAACGTCGAGGCCTTCAGCAAGAACTGGGACAAGTGGCTGCCCGCGCGCTGAACAGGAGCTAGAAGCTAGAAGCGAGAATCGAGCATAGATTCCCTAGGACCAACGACGGTGCACTTTCCTGAGAACGGTGGTCGCCGCAGTCAGTCTTCTCGTTCCTAGCTTCTCGCTCCTGGCTACTTTCCGCATGCCCTTCATCGAATTCCAAGCCGTCACCAAACGCTTCCCCGGCGTGTTGGCGCTGGATGGGGTGAGCTTTGGGATCGAGCGCGGGACTTGCCATGCGCTCATCGGCGAAAATGGCGCGGGTAAGAGCACCCTCGGAAAGATCCTCGCCGGCGTGCACACCGCCGACGGCGGGGAGATCCGGCTCGACGGCCGGGTGATCGCCCCCGGCTCTCCCCTCGCCGCCCGCGAGCTGGGTATCGCGATGGTCCATCAGGAACTCGCGTTCTGCCCCAATCTCTCCGTCGCGGAGAACCTCTGCCTCGGCGACCTTCCGCGCAATCGCGCCGGCTGGGTCGACCGCACCACGCTGAGCGCCCGCGCCCGCGCCATGCTGGCCACGATCGGCTCGACGATCGATCCGGACGCGAGGGTCGGCACCTTGTCGACCGGACAGGAACAACTCGTGCAGATCGCCGCCGCGGTCGGCACCGGCGCGCAGATCATCGTGATGGATGAGCCGACCAGCTCCCTGTCCGCCGGCGAAACCCGAGAACTCTTCCGCCTCATCCGGGAGCTCAAGGCCCGCGGCCTCACCCTCGTTTACGTCTCCCACCGCATGGAGGAGCTCTTTGCCCTGTGCGAAACGATCACCGTGCTGCGCGACGGCCAGCACGTCACGACCGAGGCGATCGCCGCCACCACCCCTTCGCGCGTCGTCAGCCAGATGATCGGTCGCGAGCTTGTGGCCCGTACCCCCGCCCACCTGAGCCGCGAGCCCGGCCCGGTTCGCCTTTCCGTGCGCGGGCTCGCCTCGCCGCCTCGTTTTGCCGGCATCGACCTCGCAGTGCGGGCCGGCGAGATCGTTGGACTGGCTGGCCTAGTCGGCGCCGGCCGCAGCGAGGTCGTGCAGGCGCTCTTCGGGCTCGACCCGAAAGCGACGGGAGAGATCCGCGTCGACGAACGTCCACTTGCCCTTGGCTCCGTGGAAAACTCGCTCGCTGCCGGGCTCGGCTTGGTGCCGGAGGATCGCAAGCGCCAGGGACTGGTGCTCGGGCTCAATTGTCGCGAGAACACCTCCCTCGCCGCCCTGCCCCGTCTCACCCGCGCCGGCTGGGTGCAACGGGCCGCCGAACGCACGCTGGTGGGGAAGTTCCTGACGCGCCTGCGCGTGAAGATGCCGTCCCCCGAGGCGATCACCGCGGGACTCAGCGGCGGCAATCAGCAGAAGATCGCGCTCGCCAAGTGGCTGGCGCGCGACTGCGACGTCCTCCTGATCGACGAACCCACCCGCGGCGTGGACGTCGGAGCCAAGGCCGAAATCTACCACTTGCTCGACGAACTCGCCTGCGAGGGCAAGGCCCTGCTCGTCGTATCCTCCGAGCTGCCGGAATTGATTGGCCTCTGCCGCCGCATCCTCGTCCTGCGGGAGGGCCGGCTCGCCGGCGAACTGCCCCGCGCCCAGTTCAGCGAGGCCGCCCTCCTGCAACTTATGGCCGGCGTCCCGGCGGCGGCGTAGGCGCACCTCACCTCAATCCGGATTTACCCCAACTTCCGGACCGGATTGTCTGCACAGGAGGGCACAGAGACTGGCAGGAGGTTAAAACCGCAATCGATCAGACCGCGGCTCCAAGTTCGGCTCTCGGTTACCTCCGTTCCCTCCTGTAAAATTTTTGGTCGAGGTTCGCGGAATGACCAGATCGCCCCACGCTTGACCCCACCCGCTGGCTGCGTGTGTATCCCCAGCACGCCCGCCATGACTAGGACCGTCGTCAAACGTACCGTCGACATGCAGATCATCTCCGACTGGGTGGAGCCGCGTTCACGCGTGCTCGACCTCGGGTGCGGTCGCGGCGTGCTGCTCGACGCGCTGGTCCAGTCCAAGGACATCTTCCCCGTCGGGGTCGACCTCGACTTCGACAAGATCTCCGCCTGTGTCCGCCGCGGCCTCAATGCCTACCAAGGAGACATGGTGGGCTTCATGCGCACTTTCCCCGAGGGCCACTTCGACCGCGTGATCTGCTCCCGTACCCTCGAGGAGGTGCCCAACCCGGGCGAGATCATCGCCGAGGCGCTGCGCGTCGGTCGCGTACTCACCGTAGGCTTCATCAATCACGGTTTCTGGAAGAACCGCTTCGCCACCTTGGTCCGCGGCCGCAAGCCCCGCAACGAAGTCTACACCACCGAGTGGTTTGAAAGCCGTCCGACCAATCCGACCAGCGTGGCCGATTTTGAGCACTTCTGTGCGATCAAGGGTATCCGCATCGCCCGCCGTGCGCACCTCGGAGGCGACTGGAAAACGCCGTGTAACTTCCGGCCCAATCTCTTCGCCGGCTACGCCCTGTACGACCTGACGCGCTGACGCCGCCACGGCGGCGTGATTTGAAATCTAGAATTTGAAATTTCAGATCGGGTGTTGGCGCTCAGCGCGCGAACACCCCGGCCCGCTGCGTGTGCTGCTTCTCCAGGCTGCCGCACACCAATTCGCAGAGCTCAAAGATCGACGGATCCGCGATCGCGTAGAAGACCTGCAGACCTTCCTTGCGACGCGCAAGGATGCCCGCGTTGGCCAACGTCTGCAGATGACGCGAGACATTCGCCTGCGTGCCACCCGAGGCCTCGACCAGCGCATTCACATGACGCTCCCCCGCGAAAAGCGAGTGCAGCAACCGCAGCCGCATCGGCTCGGAGAGCACGGCAAAGCGGCGGGCGATAAGGGCCAGGGCCTCATCGGTCAGGACGCGGGGCTTTTTTGACATTCCCAGCAGTGAACAGGGGCTTGACATGGCTTCAACTATATGCGTATATGATCATATTTAATAATCTATGTCAACCATGAACTCCGACTCCTTTATCCGTGTCCTCGCTGGCACCATGACACTTGCCAGCGTACTTCTCGTGTACTTCGTCAGCCCGATCTGGCTGCTCCTGACCACCTTTGTCGGCCTGAATCTGATCCAGTCGGCCTTCACCGGCTTCTGCCCCCCGACCCTGGTCCTGCGCAAGCTCGGCTGGCTGGGCGACGATGGCATCATCCACTGGGGCGGTCAGCCTCGCTCCTGAACGCTTCCCCGCTTCATCCCTCCGTCCGTCTCGTTCCTCCCTCGCTATGAAGTCTGCGCTCCTCGCCTTCCTGACTCTGGCCGCTCTTGGCCTCACCGCCTGCAGCCGGCCGGCTGGACGCAACGCCGCCCCCACGCTGCCCGCCGTCACGGTCACGACCGCCCTTGTCGAGGCCGCCACGCTCCCCCGCGTGCAGCTCGTCGCCGGCACCGTCCGTCCCGTCGACCGGGCCGTGATCGCCGCGCGCATCATGGGCAGCGTCACCCGCGTCCCCACCGCCCTCGGCGCCCGCGTGGCCGCCGGGGACCTGCTCGTGGAACTCTCCGCCGCCGAGATCGGCGCCCGGCTCGATCAGGCCCGGGCCAACTTGGATCAGGTTGACCGTGAGCTCGCCCGCGAGACCACGCTCGTGACCAAGGGCGCCTCCTCCATGGAATCGGTTCGTCTCCTCGAAGACCGCCGCCGCGCCGCCGCCGCCGCCGTCGCCGAGGCCACCACTTTCGCCTCCTACACCACCCTCACCGCCCCTTTCGCCGGGGTCATCACCCGCCGCGCCGTTGAACCGGGCGACCTCGCCGCCGCCGGCGCCCCCCTCCTCGAACTCGAGGGCACCGACCGCCTCCGCGCCGAGCTGGCCGTCCCCGAAGCACTCCCCTCCCTCCCGGTCGGCAGCACCTTCCGCGTCATGATCGACGGCGCGACCGTCGAGGGCCGCCTCGCGGAGTTTTCACCGGCCGGCGACCCCGTCACCCGGACGCGCATGGCCAAGATCGATCTTCCGGCCAACACCGCAGTCCGCTCCGGCCAGTTCGTCCGCGTCGCCTGGCCCGCCGGCAACGAGGAAGCCCTGCTCATCCCAGCCAACGCCCTGACCCACTTCGGCCAGATGGAGCAGGTGTTCGTTGCCGAAGGCGGCCGCGCCCAGCTGCGCCTCGTCAAGACCGCCGGTAGGATCGGTGATCGCATCCGCGTCCTCGCCGGCCTCACCGCCGGGGAATCGGTTGTCATCGCACCGCCATCCACCCTCCGCGACGGACAGCCTCTGGAGACCAAGCCGTGAGCACCCCTCCCGCCAAGCCTTACAGCCTCGCCGGCCGGCTCGCCGCCTACTTCGTCGAGTCCAAGCTGACGCCAATCGCGATCATCGTTTCGATCGCGCTGGGCCTCTTCGCGGTCCTCATGCTCCCGCGCGAGGAGGAACCGCAGATCAAGGTCCCGATGGTCGACGTGATCGTCGCCATGCCGGGTTCCAGCCCGCAGGAGATCGAAAATCGCGTCACGCGTCCGATGGAGAAACTCCTCTGGGAAATCCCGGGCGTGGAGTACCTCTATTCCACCTCCAGCCCCGGCCAGTCGCTCGTCATCGTCCGCTTCAAGGTCGGAACCGAGATCGAGGCCGCGCTGATCCGGCTCAACCAGAAGCTGCAGGCCAATTTTGATCGCATTCCCTCCGGCGTCAGCCCGCCAATCGTCAAGCCGCGCACGATCGACGATGTGCCGATCCTCGCGCTGACCCTGCACAGCCCGACCCTCGACCACCTCACCCTCCGCCGGCTCGCGGCCCAGGTGGATGATGCCATCAAGTCGATCGACCAGGTCGCCGAAACCACCCTGATTGGCGGCGCCCGCCGCGCCGTGCGCATCCGGCTCGACCCCGCCGCCCTCGCCGCCCGCAACCTCGATCCGCGCCGCGTGATCGCCGCGCTCCAGCAGGCCAATCAGCAGGGCCAGGCCGGCTCCCGTGCCTTCGCCAACCAGGAGGTCCGCCTCGAGACGGGTCGCTTCCTCACCGACACCGCCGATGTCGGCGGAGTCGTGCTCGGCGTGCACAGCGGCCGACCCGTCTTTCTCCGCGATGTTGCCACCCTCACCGACGAGGCCGAGGAACCTTCCGACTACGTGCTCCATGTCGCGGGCGGCTCCGGCGACATGGAGGCCGCCGTGACGCTCAGCGTCGCC